>JBBQLG010000014.1:0-64613 GCA_038327655.1 Cytophagales bacterium | reverse complement strand
CAAGCACCAATCGTTAGGCTACCAGACACCTGCCGAGTGGTATAAAAAGGGGGAAGAAACCGAAAAAGTACAAATTCTATCTCTTGTTCAATCAAGCTTGATTTGACCAAAAACCTGTCCAACATTCGGGGAGTAGTATACTTGGGACTTTTTATATGGAAGACGGGAAGTTGCGGCTTGGTAGCGACATCGAAAATTTTATGACGTTGTCACGCCTTCGTGCCTATAAACCGGTTGGAGATGCGTTGTCTATGATTGTGAATCACGTAAATCCTGAAGTACGTAAAAAGGCAGAAGAAGACGCAATAAAAGTAGGCTTCAAGAAAGCACCCTCTCCCATAAATATTGGCACCGTTCGCTATACATCGACAGCCCGCATACACCGTGGGCAAAATGTTGCTTTGGTAGACGTTGAAATTCAACCTACTGATTTCTTGGCGCGTCGTACGGCCGTCTTGGGAATGACCCGAACAGGTAAATCTAATACAGTAAAGACTACTGTATCGGCTGTGGCATTAGCTGCGATGACGGATGGTATTAAAGTGGGCCAACTGATTTTTGACGTAAACGGTGAGTACGCTAATGCAACTTCACAAGACGATGGGAGTTCGATTGCAGATGTCTTTAGTGATACTATCTGTTATAGGGCTATAGACACGCCGGATCGACCGAATTTCAAGGATCTACGAATTAACTTTTATGAGCAACCTGGTGTCGCACTTGGATTGTTAGAACAGTTATCAAGGGAAACGCGTGGTAACGCTCAAGATATAACAACATTTCTCACAAGTTCATTAGACGAACCAGACCCTAAAGAGCGAAGCCCGTATAATCGCTGGCAAGTTAGAAGAGCGGTCTTCCACTGCATTTTGAACTTGGCTCAATACAAGGCACCTCAGGACTTTAGGATAGAATTCCCTGTAAATCAAAAGATTATTGACCTAATCAAACCCGGGCTTGCAGAGGAATTTCCGACTCCGGTTTTGCGAGGTAACAATCAGCCGTTTTATAACCTGACCCTCGAACAGGCCACAGAATGGTTTAAAGCTGCCAGACTCGTTAACAAGGACAGTAAACTGACATCGAGCACAGGGGGAGATTGGGTTGACAGTTCACTTGAAGCCTATCTCAACGTCCTTGTGAATGAAAATTCAGGAGGGACATACATACGAGGATATCGACAAATACAGGAGTACACGGGCTACCACTCGAATGCCCGTCAGGGAGACGTTGTAAAAGAAGTATTGAGTTACCTCTACGCTGGGAAGATAGTCATACTTGACTTGTCCGCGGGACCGGTATCCATCCGTAAAACCCTTTCAGAGCGTATAGCTGTAGCTATATTTGATCGCCAATTCGATGTACTGAACAGTGGTAAAATCCCAATGAACATCGTAGTCTACGTCGAAGAAGCGCACAACTTGATTGGTAGAGAGGCAAAGTTGACTGATACATGGCCACGAATGGCTAAAGAGGGCGCAAAAGCAAAAATCGCCTTCGTCTACGCTACGCAGGAACCCTCTTCTGTGCACCCTAACATTCTGGCAAATACAGAAAACTGGTTTGTAACGCATCTGAATAATGATGACGAATTGAGGTCTCTCGGTAAATTCTATGACTTTGGAGACTTTTTGCGATCGTTGAAAGCGGCACAAGATGTTGGTTTTGCCCGTATCAAAACACTATCCTCTCCGTTCGTCATCCCAACCCAAATCAACCGTTTCACGCCGGAAGAGATAAAGAAAAAGATCGCTACCATTAACGAGAAAAAGAACAGCTAATGCCTTACAACAATCAGGGAGCCGGAAAGGGTGGGCATTCGGACTTTGTGCGTAACCCGGACGTACAACGTTTTTTGGGAAGTTGTGAATACATGAAGCCCCCCTCTGATGACGAAGCAGAGGCAATGGCATCGTCTTTTGCCCCTGCACCGGCAGGTCATCCGCCCCGCTTACCCAAATTTGTAGTGGCCTCGGATGCCAGTAAGAGTGATGCGCCAATCAACGACAAACTTCCGAGTACTCAACTTGGCTTTATCAAAGTCAGCCATGTGCTTATCGCGATGGATAAATATGCTGAGTTGATTGATCCTGGTTCGCGCTTTGTTGACCCATTCAAAGTCGCTGATTTACACCGTAATGCTCAGCCAATTACGTATGTGATGCCAGGTAGCAACATTTGCTACAAAGGCTCAACGAATGTACGCGATGGATTTCGTCACGCAGTGTATGACCAGTTAACGGCTAACCGGCGTGATGGGTCTAACCGAATGGTATTGACTGAAACCCTCTTTGCGTTGAATGATGACAAGATTACCATCAAGTCATGTCCTTCTCATGCTTGCGATGCTGTAATTGAGGATCTTGTGTTTACCCTAAAGACACCTACGCATAAATGCCCATCCTGCAAGACAGTGATATACGCTACAGATGCTTTACGATTGCATGAAGGCATTAGCGATTTCGGCGATAACATGAGTGCCATGACACGCATGATGAATGTTGTAGAACACTTATTGCTGGCAGCCTTCATCATGGAGTTGCTTCATGACGACCCGGCTTCTTTGAATAAGATTGCCTTTGTAATGGATGGACCGCTGGCCCTTTTCGGTGAGCCAGCAAAGTGGCAACCAAGAATTATGAAGTTGATTCACAAAGCAAATGTGAAGCTGACTTCGCTTGGACTGGAACCATTATTGGTTGTGGGCCTACAAAAAACAGGGGCAGTGATGGATCATGCTCATTTGTTAGAGCGGTTCCTTCCAAAGGGAGTGATGCGTGTGATTGATGACGTCTATCGTCACACATACATAACCGGAAGCGATAAGGCTACAGAGGACTTTGGCTACGAATCGTATTATGGTCAAGACTTCTTATTTAAAACAGAACGTGGACGCATATTCAACTTCGCACTTCCTTACCCATTTGAAAGCAAAAGTGGACATGGAGGTCGTCCGGGTTTCTCTCGTATAAAGGTCGAATTAGCCCGCTATGGCTCCCTAATTGAACGGGCTTGCGACCTGATCCGGCACTTTGAACTTGACCTTTACGACAACGCAATTGTTCCAGTTGCATTGGCCCATCGTCACGCTTCGATTAGTCTGGTACCCGGTGGTAAAGTCCTCGATTTGATGGCTAAAGCAGGCTTAGGACGCCAGTAAATTTAGTTTGGAAAGTCTCCCGGTCTGTTAATGAGCTAAAACAAGTACAAACGAACCACAAAATCTATGTTTGACGTAATCGACTTCGTACAGGAAATCAGCCCGGCTCGGCCTGGTGAAGTAACGGATGCGCTGGGGCAGAATCGGCAGCACTTGGCAGCTATCGCGGCCTACAGAAATTTGGTCGATAACTGGGACGAAGACGATGCCGTTGCCCCCACGCATCAGACGGTTGTAATCGCCCTCGACATTGCCCTGCTGCTGATTGCCGTTGGGCAGGTCATCTACCATACCTCACCGGGGCCGGTCGGCGAAATCATGATTAACCTGCGAAATGGGGACAAATCGGCTGAGTTTTTAATCTATCCCGGTGGCCGAAACAAGTTTGTGCGCATCAGCCCGAACGAGCCACCGCAACAAGGCCCCTTCACACCCGATTCGTTGCAGCAAACGTTGCAATGGCTGAACCGATAACTGCGTACCTGATGAATAATATGCCTGTAGCAGATGACGAACAACTGTACCGAAGCATCTACCGCACCCCCTAGCACAAATACGTTGACCCTGACGGTCGGCCCACCTCCCGTAATTTTAAACTTCGCCCAAAAGATGAAGGCAAATTATCTGTCGACGCAGCCAGCCTGACCACACCGGAGCAATCTGTTCGTGACCTTGGTAAGTTTGCCTTAGCCTCTCTCAACAATACCGATGTAACAGTCATTGGCTTATCGACTTTTTATGATCCCTGTACAGTTCAGAAACACGGATTCGATAATCCGGCCCATGCCTACATTTGGGGGATGGACGAAGAGGACGACCTTAAGCCCGCTCTTTTGGCACAGAAAGCGGTAGTGATTCTGAAGTAAGCATTTCGTCTCTGTAGCCAACCTCACTAAACAGCCTCTAACTGATAGTAAAACAAGCTCATTGATAATTATTGGCTACTAATTTCAACTTGTCGGCCGAGCATAAATAGGTTACGTTCTGGATCGGTATATTCGCCATCGGTTCACGACTTTTATACCCTGCCCTCACCCATGCCGCTTGATTTTGCCAACCATACCGACGTTAAGTGGCTGCTCGATCACGACCGAACGCTGGCCCTGCTGCGGAAACAGACCGCGCCCCTGCTGCTGACGTTCCTGTTTAGCAGTTTCAAGCAGACCAACTCGCCCACCCGCTCCGGCAGCGATCTCCACGCCCGCCTGAACGACCTGCTCTTTGCCCTTAACGATGGGCAACCGGGTACGGCTGGCGAACCGGCCGACCAACACTACAACCGGTCGGCGAAACAGTACATCGAGGAGTGGGTGAGCGATCAGTTACTGCGCCGGTACTACGAACCCAACGCCGACGAAGCCACCTACGAACTCACCCCCGCCGTAGAAAAAGCGTTCCTGTGGCTGACCGAGTTAACCCAATCCGAATTTGTCGGTACGGAGTCACGGCTGCTCAACATTTTTACCCTACTCCGGGAAATCGTCCAGAATACATCCGTCGATCAGGCGGAGCGGCTGGCCGAGCTGGAACGCGAAAAACGGCGTATCGAGCTTGAAATCAATCGGGTACGGGCGGGAAACGTCGAGACGTATGACGCATCCCGCATCCGTGACCGGTTCAGTTTGCTGGAAGATACCGCCGGTCGGCTGCTGGCCGACTTCCGTCAGATCGAACACAATTTCCGTGAACTTAACCAGCAGGTCCGGCAGGATCAGGTCCGCACCAACCTCTCGAAAGGCCGCTTTCTCGATGATGTGTTCCGGGCGCAGGATGCTATCCTGGAAACCGATCAGGGCCGGAGTTTCACCGCGTTTTGGGAGTTTTTGATGAACCCGTCGCGGCAGGACGAGTTTCAGGCCATGCTGGGTCACGTGCTGGCGCTGCCCGACGTGCAGCGCGTACAGCAGGACCGGCAATTGAGCCGCCTGAAAAGTAGTTTGATCGACGCCGGGAGCCGCGTAAACCGGATTAACCACCGCCTGATGGAGCAATTGCGCCGGTATGTCGATGCCCGCAACTACCGGCAGGGCCGACGGGTGGCGGAGTTGATCCGGCAAATCGATCAGTTGGCGGTGGAGGTACAGGCCGACCCGCCGACGGATAAGGCGTTTTTCACCATCGACGGCAAGCCCGATTACGAAATTGTCTGGGAGCGTAACCTTTTTGAGCCACCCCTGCCCACCCGGTTCGAGTCGGCGGAGTTGCAGGAGGGCAGCGCGGCCGACATCGCCGGGGCCGACCGGCTCTACGAACAGGTATACGTGGACACCAACGTCCTGACCGACCGTATCCGGCGGATGCTGCGCAACCGGTCGCAGGTATCGCTGCCCGACGTGGTGGCCGAATACCCGATTGAAAAGGGCCTTACCGAACTATTGGTCTACTTCCGCATCGCCACCCTGTGGGAGCGCGACAAAAAAGCGTATATCGACGAGAGCCGCACCGAAGCCGTCGAATATGCCACCGCCGACGGACACACCGCCCTGGCGCAGCTTCCACCCACCATTTATCTTCGTTAAGGCATGGAAACTACCTCGTTACCCGCCCACGCACTGCCCGTGCTGCACCTGTTCAAGGGTATCGTTTACCGGCAGCAGGAGGTCATCTGGCGGGAATTACAACACCATCTGCGCGAGGTGAAAGCGCATTTTGCCGCCGTGGGGCTGGAGGTCTACGTCGATGAAGCCGAGGGGTACGCCCTGCTTCGCCAACGCTCCTACACCGACGAGCAGCAGGGCTGGCCCAAACTATCCGAGGAGCGGCAACTGAGCTATCCCGTCACGCTGTTGTGTGTGTTGCTGCGCCGACGGTTGCTGGAGGCCGACGCGCAGGATGGCAGCACGGGCGTGGTGGTGACGAGTACGGAGCTAAAGGAGCAACTGAGCGTGTTTCTGCCCGTGACCGGTACCGACGAAACCCGGATTGTGAAACAGTTGGACAGCTACCTGAATAAATTGGTCGATCTGCGGTTTCTGCGGCCCCTTAGGGGCGAAGCGGGCAGCTACGAAATCAGCCGGGTACTGAGTGCGTACATCAAAATTGAGGATTTGGAACGGATCGTTGAGAAACTGCGGAGTTACCACGCGGTCTGGTCCAAAACCCGCGACGTTTAACCCTGCCCGTTCATGAGCCATAGTCAACCCATCCCCGACGCCCTGAAGCTGGGTTTTCGGCTGCAAAAATTAGAAGTGCGCAACTGGGGCACGTTCAACGGTACGGTCTGGAAAATCTGTCCCGACGGCCATAACGCTCTGCTGACGGGCGACATCGGCTCCGGCAAATCCACGCTGGTCGATGCCCTGACGACGCTGCTGGTGCCGGGCAACCGCATTACCTATAATAAAGCGGCCGGAGCCGATGCCCTCGAACGCTCCCCATACAGCTACATTCTGGGCGAGTACAAAAACGTGCAGAGCGAGGTCAGCGGCTCGCGCAAGGCTCAGTTTCTGCGCCATGCCGACAAAGATTACAGCGTACTGCTGGCCACGTTTGCCGACGAACCATCGGGGCAGGTCGTCACGCTGGCGCAGGTATTCTGGATTCGGGAAAACAAGGCGCAGAAATTTTTTGTGGTGGCCAACGGCGAAATGAGCATCATGGGCGAATTTGGCAACTTTGGTACCGAGATGCCCAAGCTGCGGAAACGGCTGCGCGACACCCCCGGCGTGGAGCTCTTCGACTCGTTTAGCGACTACGCCGGGCGGTTCAGTCAGCTATTTGGGATTACACAGCGCGAAACGGCACTGGACTTGTTTTTTCAGACCGTATCCATGAAATCGGTCGGTAACCTCACCGATTTTGTGCGGAATCAGATGCTGGGCCGCACCAAGGTTCGGGAGAAAATCACCGGCATGACCCGCTCGTTCGATGATTTGCGGCAGGCCCACGACACCGTGCGGAACGTGCGCGATCAGATAGCGGTGTTGCAGGTGCTGGTAAACGACCGGCAGCAATACACGACGTTGCAGGTTCAGCTAACCCACCTACAGGCGTGCCGGGATGCCGTGCCGACCTACGTGGCGTACCTGAAAGTCGATTTGCTGAAGACCGACCTGCACCGGCAGCACACCACGCTGCAAACGCTTAAACACGCCCTGACGCAGTTGGATGAGCAAGTGTTGGCCCGGCAACGCGAACAGGTATCCCTGAAAGTAGCACTGGAAAGCAACGAAAAAGGCAAACGCATCGACGATCTTACCCGCGAGATTCAGACCCTGGAAGGGGAACGGGATGCCCGCCGGGACGAGGCCAAAAAATACACGGGTTTGGTGCAGCGGCTGGGTTTGCCCGAAGCCACGTCGGCCGAGCCGTTTTTCGAGAATCAGCGACAGTTACCCGCGCTCAAAACCGGGTTGGCGCAGCAGATTGACCAGTTGCAGCAGGAACGCGACGGGTTGGTGGTTAACCAAAATACGGCTCGTAAAAAGAAGACTGATTTAGAAACCGAGCTACAGTCGTTGAAGGGGCGTCACACCAACATCCCGGATCAGGACATCCGGCTGCGGCAACGACTGCTCACCGCCCTGAGTCTGACCGAAGCCGACTTGCCGTTTGCGGGCGAACTGCTCCGGGTAAGCGAGGACGAGGCTGATTGGGCCGGTGCCATCGAACGGCGGCTGCACGGCCTGGGACTGACCATACTGGTGAACAGCACGTACTACGAGCGGGTCAGCGACTGGGTAAATAGTCAGCCGTTGCGGGGCCGAATCGGGTACATCCCGATTCCGGTCAATTACAAACAGCAGCGACCCGACATCAGCCCGATGAGACCGTCGCTGGTGAATAAGGTCGATATTCGGAATAGTACCGAGTTTTACGACTGGCTACAGGATCAACTGCTGACCTATCATGACCTGACCTGCTGCGACACGGTGGCCGAATTCCGGCGCGAATCGTACGCCATCACCCGCGAGGGCCAGATAAAATCGGGTAAGAATGGTCGGCACGAAAAGGACGACCGCACCGCTATTCACGATACGAGCCGGTACATTCTGGGCTGGTCAAACGTCGATAAGGTAAACACGTTGCGTCATCAGCTAACCAATGCCGAGGCCGAGTATAAAGCTACTGTTGAGCAGATTGGCCGCATCGACGGTGCGTTGCGGGGCCTGAACGAACAGCAGCGTACGGTCGATAATCTGGCCGACTATACCGATTTTGCCCGGCTCGACTGGCCCGACAGTGCCCGGCGCATCGAAGCGAAAACGACCGAAAAAAACCAACTTGAATCTGACGCCAATGAGCTACGGACGCTGCGCGAACAACTGGCAGGGGTGAATGAAGCGATTACGGAATTGGCTAAGCAGAAGGAAAGCAAAAGCCGCGAAACGGGTAAAACTGAAGGGGCGGTGCGGTTGACGGCTAACGAATTATATGAATCGTTTGTCACCCTGAATGTGGCCGATGAGACCGTATTGCAGGCTATTTTTCCCGACCACGAGCAAATGCTGGCCGATTTCGCTACGTGGTTAGACCTGATTGATGAACAATTGATTCCGACGGATCGAATTGCCGATGCCGTCCGCGAAACGCTCGTTGCCTATGAAGACCCTACCGGTGCCGACCGGGGCCGGATAAAATACATCGCCGATACCCTGTTAAAACGCCTTGACCGCGACCGCGATAATCGGGATAAAGAATCACAGGCCGTGCGGGATCGGCTCGTCCGGCAGATGGGCAAATACCGCACTGAGTTTCCCGCTGAAGCCGCCGATATCAGCGACGACATGCAGGACCTGGATCAGTACGAAGCCATTTTCAACCACCTGACCGCTACCGAACTGGCCCGGCACGAAGAACGCTTTCGTGAATTATTGCAAAAAGGAACGATCCACGAAGTAGCCCTATTTAAAAACTATCTGGATCAGTGCAATTCGGACATTGCCGAAAAAATTGGTCTCATTAACGACCACCTGCGGCAGGTCAGCTACAACGCCGACACATACATCGAACTGACCCGCAACCGGGTGTTGGGCGATGTAGCCGAACAAATTGACCTGTTTCGGAATGATTTGCGGGCCTGCCTGTCCGACACGCTTGGCGAAGAGAATTACAGCGAGGGAAAGTATCTGCAGGTGAAGCAGTTGCTGGACCGGATGGAGAGCACCGCCGACGACGATCAACGCTGGACCGAGCGCGTGACCGACGTGCGGCAGTGGTACACCTTCGGGGCGAGTGAACGCTATACCGCCGACCAGAGCGAGAAGGAATTTTACAGCGATTCGGGCGGTAAATCGGGCGGGCAGAAGGAGAAATTGGCCTATACCGTGTTGGCGTCGGCCATTGCGTACCAGTTCGGCCTAAACGAGCAGCGTACCCGGACATTTCGCTTCGTGATGATCGACGAAGCCTTCGGACGCGGCTCCGACGAAAGTACCCGGCATGGCCTTGAGTTGTTTCGGCAGATGAATATTCAATTGCTGATTGTGACGCCATTGCAAAAAATAAACATCATCGAACACTACATCAACGCGGTGCATTTTGTCTCCAACGAAACGGGGCAACACTCGCAGGTGCGTACGATTAGCAAAACCGAGTACGAAACTGAAAAAGCCCGCCATGCCGAACGTGGCCCGGCCGAACGCGGCCCGTTGGCATGATTAGCCCGGCCGACATTCGCCAAAAAGCCGACCGCTGGTGGGCCGATCAGTCGCTGCTGCGAGCGTGGCTCGACGGGGTAATCAACGAGTTTTTTCCGAAGTCCATTGGTCAGATTGGCCTGGAAAACGAGGCAGAACTTGTCGCTAACTTTAGCCGGATCAGGGTGGAGCAGGAGACGCTGCGGCTGGTCAGTAAATCGACAATCGGGTACGGCTATACGCTGGACTGGCAAAGGAAGCAGAAACGGTCGTTGGGCCGTGTGGGGCTGATTAGCCGGATATCGTTCGAGACGCTTGACGATTATCTGCGTTTTACCGACCGTGAACAGACCTTTGCACAGTTCGTATCACTGGTCGAACAAACCCGACAGCAGGTACCCGAACTGGAGCCGTGGTTACGGAAACACCCGCTTCGCCTGCTCGAAAATGCCTCCGACTGGCCCAACTGGCTACTCATCTGCCGGTTTTTCATCGACACCTACCAACCCGGCCACTATTATGTCCGGCAACTACCACTACCGGTACATACCAAGTTTCTGGAGGAGCATAGCGGTCTGTTGCTAAGTTTGCTGGCAACCATAAAACCTGATCTGCTGCGACCTGAACACACCAACTGGCGCAAGAAACTCGGCTTATTAGTGCCCGAATCCATGATTCGCGTCCGGGCGTTGGACGATGCGTTGCGATTAGCCGGACAATACGAGGACTTTGGTCTGCCGCTGTCGGTTTTTGCCCGGCACGTTCAACCGGCGGAGCGCATCTTTATCTGCGAAAACCTGCTTAATTTTCTGACCTTACCCAACCTGCCCAACGCCGTGGCAATCTGGTCGGGCGGTGGTTTCAACATCGAATGCTTAGCCGAAGTCGACTGGTTGCGTGACCGCCAAATCGTGTACTGGGGCGATTTGGACGCGCATGGTTTCCAGATTCTAAATCAGTGCAAAGGCTATTTTCCAAGGACGCGGGCTTTGCTCATGGATCAGGCCACCTTCGACCGGCATTATCATTTAAAAGGAGCTGGCAAGGAGACCGACGTGATGCAATTGCCCCATCTGACGGACGACGAATGGGTACTGTTTGAGGTACTGAAGCGTAATAAATGGCGCATCGAGCAGGAGCGATTGGATCAGGAATGGGTAGCAGGTCGTTTGAAAGACGAACAATACCCCGCTTTTTTGCCTGAATCGCGCATCGGTAGCCACTAACTTTATGTCGTATGCCAACCTTCTTCGACCCCGCCCACGCTCTACTCATCGACGATTTTGATACATTTATCCGCTATATCGGTAGCAAACTAAACCTACCACTGACGGCCGGGGGTGATTTGAAAGCGGCCGATTTGTGGGTTATCAACGAGCGGGTCAACTACAAAGCACCGGACTATGTCACAAATCGGAGTCGGCAGATCGACTACCCATTGTTGGGGTTTCTGTTTCAGGTGGCTACGGCTGGCCGGTTGTTTCTTGTTCAGGTTGAGAAGGGGAACGTACTGGTGGCAAATGCCGACCGGCTTGATACGTATCGCAATCTGACGCTTGAGGAAAAGTATGTTTTCCTGCTGGAAACTGGCTGGTGTTATGCCGACTGGTCGGCTATCGACGGCGACGGGCGGAGTGGGCAGGGAGCCAACTGGTTTCAGGGGGGCATTCGGCAACTGCTCCAGAATCCGGTCGGTACGGAAGCGACGCTGTTTACAAGAGGGTGGGTGATGGATGATGATCCGCGAATGATTTATGTGTCGGCAACTTCCAACGTCTACATCCGGGCGGGGCTTTGGTTTGGTTGGTACGCCATTCGGGAGGTAGTGCTACCCAAACGGAATAAGTACGAACTGGACATTGACCGGGTGACGCTGGCGGAGTGGGGGAAACAATGCCTGACGACACTGCTGCGCGAACGGCCGTTTCGGTACTGGAATAAACAGGCCCGTAACTACGCCTACTTTACCGATGAAGGGAATGAAGAGCTACGTGTCGACATCAACACTTTTGCTGATGCGTTCCGAACCTTGCTTGGCGAGCCCGACTTGCTGAGCCTGTATCCTATCAATCCGAATCCGCCAACCGGCGTGTTCTGGCTCCTGGCTGAACTGCCTGAGGCATTGCGCACCATTGCTATCCCGGCATCTATGACGCTTGACGGCCTGCACGAGTTGATTCAGCAGGCTTTTGGCTTTGGCAACGACCACTTGTACGGCTTTTACATGAATCCGCGCAACCCCCACAACGGCGAGCAATACTATGACCCGCGCCTGACAGACGGCTGGGCTGACGGCTATCCGGCCGCCGAAACATCGCTGGCCAGCCTGAACCTGTACGAAGGGCAGCAACTCCTGTACATCTTCGATTTCGGTGATCAGTGGGTATTCAGGCTTACCGTTGTCCGGCACCTGCCCGACGAACGTACCACCAAAGCCAGCGTCGTAAAGAAGGTAGGGAAGGCACCGAAGCAGTACGGCGACGATGAGTAGACTAAGGCTCACTCACCGCGCCAGCCCTTTCATCCGCAGTTCGTCTTTCAGGGCGACGAGCCGTTTGTAAGCAGCAATTAAGTGACCAGCGAAGATGGCTACCTGCGGTTTGAGGGACGGGACTGTATTGAGAGCCGCTAACCAACCGGCAATGGTGTGGTACAGGCCCCGGTCGCGTTGACCGTTCTCCAGCAGGCCGCCGATTCGCTCCATCGCCAAATCCATACACTCGTTGGGGTGCGTTCGGGCGGCTATCAGCAAAATGTCGGGCATACTCCGCACGAATGGCCACGACAGGGTTTTGGCCCAGGCGAACAGGTCATCGGTGCGGCCTTCGGTCTGTAGCAACTGGGCGTAAAATAGACCGGACGACCCGTATGGCGACGCTAAACTATCGGCAAACTGTCGTCGCCGACTCTCGGTCCAGTAGCTGCGCAGTTTCAGGTAATCCGTGAGTTGGCCCGCCGAGCGGCACCGGTTTTCGAGGGCGGTGAAGTAAAGCGTCAGGTCAGGACCGGGGATTAGCAGGGTGTCGTCGAAGGTGTCGAGAATGAAAGCATCGAAGGCTTGGGGGAACAGCTTGGTCAGCCGGTGAAGTATCTGGACCAATACCGGCATATCGCCCGTCTGCCGCCGACGCTGAAGCAGTTGCAGGGCAATGCCGGGATCGCGGTCGGCAAAGAGATCGGCGGTTTGCAGCCAGAGATCGGGGTCGGGTAACACATCGGCGATGCGGAGTTGCACGTATTCGGTGCCCCGATTTTGCCAGTTGTGCTGCCCAATGGCCTGTTGCACTATCTGCGCCGACGGCCTGTCCGTTACCAGGGCCGATAACAACGGCTCGAACGGCTTCAGGTTGTACCAGATTTGTCCCGATCCCTGTTCGTTGTAGTGCTCATCGTCATCTGTAGAATTATCATCTTCCTCATTTTTGGCATCGAAGAGCGTTACACGTTCGGCTAACTGGTTGAGCGATTGGGTTATCTGGTCGGGGTGCAATACCCGCTCGGATAGTTGCCGGTGGGCATTGGTTAGTAAGTCGTGCCAGACTTCCCACGTCTGCTCTGGATAATCCCCGATAACGCCATACTCATCGTCGTCCGATTCGGTAGCGGCTTGTGTGCCTTCATAGACTCCGAGATAAACGGTCATGGCATCCGTGAGCCGCCCCTCCCTAAAGGCCTTTATGACCTGATCGGCATACTCCGTCAATACGCTTTCGATGAGTGGGTTCGGGTCGGGCAGTTCTTCCGAATAATGATCTTCTGCCTCCGTCTCCAGCCAGTCATCATCAAAGCGTAATTCAGAAAGGGCGCCAAATACGGCTGAGCTGATGGTGTCGATGCGTGTTTCACCGGTTGCATCGTTATCCGCTTTGGTGAAGAAAACCAGTTGAAGACTTGTCTGTCCGGGTTCGGCAAACTGGGCAAACTGCGCCCGGATGTCGGGTTGTTTTTCGAGCAGTTGCCGCAGGAATGTTAATTTCTGATCGGTAGTCGTTTGGTGCCAAAGCGTATCGAAGGTCGGGGCGGGTATGTCGGTTGATGACGCTGTATCGACGGGTTCGATATCGGGACCAAACTGGTCGGTTACGGCCAGCCCGAAGGCCACGCAGTGTTTGCAGATGCCATCGAAATCGTACGGACACGTACAGCTAAAATTGGCACCGGATTTTGTCAGTGGAGTGCCGCCCAGCGTCAGCGAAACGTCATACCGTTCAGACCCTTCGACGCTACCCGTGAAGGTGTTGCCGGACCGGTTAACGCGCCGGACGTGGTGGTTGTAAAAATAGTCTTCGCCCCGGCTGTAGCTGGTGGTATTGGCGAGTTTCTGGAGGAGGGTTTTGGTGAGCATACATAGCGGGGTTACCGGCGACTATCAATACAACTCCAACAACCCATATTCATCGGACTCATCCAATTTCTGAATGTCATCGAAGTGCTTTTTCAGTATTTCCATGACACTGGCCGATGATTTATTGCCCATGCGCAACAGCACTACGTTGGGAGGGAATCCATACGTATTGGCAAGATGATAATAATCACCGTCGTTGGTAACGATTACCCGGTTGTGCAAACGTGCCCACCGCCAGATGTCAATATCTTCGGCGGGAATGGGTAAGCCCGTTTTCGTTACATGCAGACAATCAGGAAATAAGTCGGCTAATTTCTTCACTAAACGGTATGATAGATTAGCGTCAAGCAGAAGGAGCATCAGGCGACAAGCAGGCGGGTACGACGTTCACTATCAGCCGCAAACGCCAGTGCTGCCCGGATGTGATTATGCGTCAGTTCCGGGAAGTCCTCTGTAATTTCGTCGGTGGTCATGCCGGAGGCTAACCACCCCAAAATGTCCTGTACGGTAATGCGGGTACCTATGATGCATGGTTTGCCAAATCGAATACCGGGATTCAGACTGATGTATTGCTGATAGTCGCTCATACTCAAAGATAACAAATTTCTTGTTGAGCTATTAACCCAGCGTATAGGACGAGCGCATGATTCACAGACCAATAGAACTGTAATCTGTCTGGTCTGCCCGATAATTTACAGATGCAACCCCCAGCGCAGGGCTTCCTGCCGAATAGCATAGGCCGCTTTGTAGTCTTTTTGCATCTGCAAGGCATACTCGCGGGCGTCGGCTTCCTGCAACCAGGCTTTGTATTTCTCGATGAACGGCATCTGCCAGAATCCGTCGGGCCAGTGCTGAATGGGATTATCGCGTACTTCCAGACACACCAGCGACCGTAATCGGCTGAATCGGACGGGCAGGGTCGTGAGTTGATTGTCGCTCAGATACAGCCGTTTCAGGTTGGGCAGGGAACACAACGACTCCGGCAGTTGGGTGAGCTGCTGACCCCGGAGATCCAACTCGACCAGATTGGTCAACTCGCCGATGCGGTCGGGCAGGCGGTCGATGGTTATGTAGCCGGGCGTATCCTGCATCAGGACCGACCCATCTGCCTGCTCCCGAATAGGATAGTTGGGGTAGTTTTGGGCCAGAAACCGTCTATAGACCTGATCTGCAATTTTGGCGGGTGGTACTAGGCTGCCGATGCGCAAAACCGTCACCTGCGGGTAGTCAAAAACCTCGTCGGGGAAGGCCTTCAGGTCGAGTAAGCTGAGGTCGATGGTGGTGGACAGGGCTGAGCGGATGTGCCAAAGGCGGTCGTCAAGGCTCTCGGGCTGGTCGTCTTCGTCGTCGGAAAAGTAGTACATGAGCGCGTAGTTGATACCCCTTAAGGTACGCAAAAAAGCCCATTGTTGCCAGCGTTTTCCGGCAACAATGGGCTGAGAAAGAGCGGCTGATTTTTACCGGTTTTTGTTGGCTGGTGCCATGCCAGCGGCAATTTTGTTGGGGGTGCTGTAGGCTTCCACTAAGGCGGGACCGCTGACGGTGAACCTCTTGCCGTCGGGGCTGATTTTGACGCTCATGTCTTTGGCCGTCGGGCTAAGCACAACCGTAAAATGCGCTTCTCCACTCTTGGGCGACCAGGTATCTTCGCCCACCACTTTCATCACCTCGTAGGGGTAACGGGTCACGAAGTCGGAGGCTTTTTTGGTGCAGTTGATGGGGGCTTCTACCGTCATGGAAAATTTCTGACGGAGCTTCGCCACAATTTCATCCATCTGCGGACGGTTACCTTTCTCCTGACCACCACTGCCATTGAGCAGGGTCAGATCGCCGAGTCCCTCTTTTTTTGCGAACAGGATGGCGGAACCGACCAAGTAGCCGGCCGCATCGAAACCGGCGGATTTGGTGTCGTTGGCCGGGTCGCTAAACGTAGCCCAGCAGGTCGGCGACATCCTGAAGTAAAAACACTTGTCGATGATCTGGCTGTACAGATACGATTTTTCGGTCATCAGTCGCTCGACCAATTGGGCTTTGCCCGCTTTGTCGGCGTCGCTTTCGGATGCCGTCGAGACAACGGCGGCTGCGGCTTTGGGCGTGGTCTGCGCCGAGGACGTTTTAACGGCTTGGGCGGATGCGCCGGTAACACCACCGAGTAAGGTCATTAAAAGAAGTACGTTTTTCATAGAGTCGGGCTGCTTTGTGCCGACGAATACTACGACGAATCAGCCACTTTCCGATGTTATGATTTAATGAATGTGCGGTTAACCGTCCCAGTAATCAGCCTGCTACTGTTTCGTACCGGAGAACGGAACCTTGAGACCCGTGAAGTTGGGAAAATAGTACACCCGGAACGTGCCATTGTCGTTGATGGCCCAGCCTTCGGCCTGCGCCACCTCGAAGAGCCACGCCGATACCTCGGCCTGATAGGCCCGGTAGCCCCGGATGCGGAGGTGATTTTTAACGTTCAGCGTGGTCGTGCTGCCCTCGGCCAGCAGCAGCGTAGTCGCGGCCATGCGTACGGCGTTGCGGTCGACTTTTTTCAGGTCTGGGTTCATATCTTATACCTTGATGCGGACAATATACCGAACGGTACACTGCGCCGGGTGATAAACAACAAACTCGTTTTTGAGCAGGCTGACTCCCCGCTGGGCATATACCGAATCGTAGTTGGGGCTGAGCCGTTTCAGGCCGTTGCCGTCCAGTTGCTGGTATTTTGCTTCGTGCTGCGTGACCACCATCTGCCGACCCACATGGACGTCGTAAATGCCCAGATACGCTTCTTTCTGGTTGCCATTGGCCCAAACCGACCCGTGCAGCGAGGTGTAGTTGAGCGATTTGCTGAACTGATCGGCGAAATAGATACCATAGCCAAACATTTTACCCGTTATCACGGCATTGGCCGGCCGGAGCAGCAGGCCGGTTTTCAGAATCGAGAGCCAGTTTTCGCTGCGGCTGCCGTGCCAGAGTAGTTGCGTTTTCCGGTTTACCCGCCCGCTAACGTACTGCTCGAAAGCGGTTTGGGTAGCCGCCTGCCGAACGCTGAAAGCCGCGTCGAACTTGTCGGCATCCCGGCCCATCATCCGCTCAATCAGCGTCAGCACCCGTTTGTCGGTCACCGGCTCAACGGTCAGGTTCAGGCTTTCGAGCAGGGTGAGCGGTGGGGCGTCGGCATCCGTCGGCGCCAGTTCAACCTGCCCGCGCATGACGTCCAGAATATCCTGTTCGCTGGCCAACCGGTTGTGCAGCGGTTGCAGATCGTCGGGGGCAGCGGGTGGTTCGGCCACTAAGTACTGACCTACTTTTCCCATTTTTCGGGGAATTACCTTAAACAGGTCCAGCAGTTTGCTGTTGTAAGCGGTCACGTCCAGCCCGACGCCAATCAACGCGGCCAGTTCGTCGAGCAGTTGCTGCGCCGTGTCGATCTGTTTGCGGGTAACGTCCTGCGCCGTAACCACGTAGTTCTGGTAGATAGACTGGTTGGCAAATTCCAGCAACCGGCTCATCAGGCCGCGCACGTCGGGGTTGGCAATGGTAGCGGCATCGGTGGCGAGGGCTTTTTCGGCGTAGAGGTGCGTTTGATCGACGTATCCTTTGGCCACTTTCTCGCGGAATTTCTTATCCCACTGCGCCATGGGGTACGTCGTCGTGCTTTTGGCGGCTCCCACCCGGCCGAACTGTACCGTGAAGGTATCGTCGGCCTGCTCCCGCATCTCGTAGATTTTGTTGTTGTTCTCCGCCGTTACCATAATCAGTTTTACCGTTCGCAGCGGCCTGGCGGGTGGAACAGACAGCGCAGCCGGAACCGCAACCGTTGGCTGAATAACCGTTGGCTGCATGTGCTGTAATGCCTTCGATGGGTCCGGGTTATTGACGGTCAGCCAGTTGGCGACACGTTGAAACAGGTTGTTGAGCATTGTTCCGTAACCGGGTTGAGTGTTGCTGAGGGGTTTGGTACTGGTGTGCCGGGTGCCGTCAGGATAACGGCCGTTGCCAGCAAAGGTTCTGTGCCCTTACCCCAGCATCTGCCGCAACAGGGTTACTCTTTCCCGCGAAAACGCCAGTGATTTCTCCGTGAAGTGGGTCCGGTCGGGGCTGAGGATGTACGCTTTTCGACCTTGTGGCCCTAAAGAGTACCGGTCTAACTGGTCGAGCCAGGTGTTTTGCTGCCCAAAATGTCCCAGAAGGAGCCGCGCCCGGTTCAGGTAGCGGTGCTGTTTGGCCGTCCACTGCTGAGCATGGCGTAAGCTGGCCGGATCGCCCGTCAGTAAATTGGGCAGGGCATCGGGTGGAGCGGTGGGCTGTAGTTGGGCCAGCAGAAACAGGCCGAGTTCGACATCGACGAGCTGTCGGGCCGAAAGGGCGGTCCGGCGGGAAGACGATGGAAGCTGACCGATGGCCGACGTGGGCATCTGGTACATCAACCGGGATTGAGGGCGATAGGACGTGTTCATGGTTAGTTGTTGTTTGGGTTGTTCGGCTTGGGGATTCGATAAAAAGGCTACAGCAGGGCGCGTTGAAACAGACTTTGGCGTTCGCGCAGATCGTACCGGCGCAGGCCCGGCTCCGACGGGTGCTGACCGTTCGGCGCAAACGCACGGACTGTCGAGGGCAGAGTCACGTATTTGGCTAAGGCATTCAGCCAGGTGGTGCGGTCGTGGTAGGGAGCCAGCAACCGGCGTGCCTGACTCAGGTTGCGGTATTGGCGGGGTGTCCAGACCGACCGTTCGCGGTAGACCCAACCCTGACCGGCCAGTAGGTTCGGCAGGGCTTCGGCGGGGGCCAGCGGCAACAGATCGGCAAGGAGAAACAAACCCAGTTCGACGTTCAGCAGCCGGTTGGCCACCCGGCCCGGCAGGTTATGGCGGTGACGCAGGCGCGTGGCCAGCGGCTCCTGCCAGCGGAGCAATCCGGCAATGGCGGGTTCGGGCTGACGGCTAATGACGGCCAATCGTCCAAAATCGGCCTGGGGACGGAGTGCTTGCTGTGTGTTCATTTGGATGGTTATTTAAAAATCTACAGAACAAAGTTCTACCCGGAAGGACGTAATCTTTTTCCGTTCATCTTTTTTATTGAAAATATTTTTACTGATTTTTGTCATTCTGAGGGACGAAGGATCTTGGCTACTGAATCGCCAAGATCCTTCGTCCCTCAGAATGACAAAAAACCATGCCCATCACCCGATCCGCTTTCCAACGCTACCGCCTGATCGACGAGATTATCAGCCGGTATCCACGTCAGTATTCCAAGCAGAAGTTATTTGAGTTGTGTCAGGAGAAATGCGGCATCCGGTCGCTGTCGTCGCTCGAAAAAGACATTCAGCGGCTGCGCGAAGACCATGAGGCACCCATTGCCTACGACAAACGGCGCAACGGCTACTATTACACCAATCCGCAGTTCCGGCTCTTGAAACTGATGCTTACGCCCGACGACATGGAAGCCATGGAGCAGGCGCGGGACGTATTGGCCGCCACGCAGGGAGCCTCCGTCGCCAATGAACTCGATAACGCCCTGCAACGGGTGCGGCAGAGTTTGGACATTATCCGGGAAGTAAAACGTGACGAAAGCACCGGTGCCGCCCCGACGCGCCGGGTGGTGTATGTGGAAGAACGAATCATGGGCGGCAACCGGCAGTACGTTCCCGTGTTAATCCGGGCCGTGAACCAGAACCGGCAGGTGCTTTTCCGCTACCGGAAACATGAACTGTCGGAGGTCACGCAACTCACCGAAATGCCCAAACTGCGCGCCCTGCACCCCATTTTACTGCGCGAGGTGGGCGATAGCTGGTACGTGATTGGCTACGATGAAAACACCGGACGGGAGCGCACCTTCGCCCTCGACCGCATGAGCGATCTGGCGATTTCGGACGAACCCTGTCAGGTACCTCCGGCGGTGCTGACGAGCGTGAGCGAACTATTCGAGCACATCTACGGCATCACAGACAGTAGCGGCCCGGTGGAGGAGATAGTGCTATCGTTTTCGCCCCTGTTTGGTCGGTACGTGAAGGCTAAGCCTATTCACCAGACGCAGGAAATCGTCAGCGATACCGATAATGAGTGTGTGGTGCGGTTGCGGCTGGCTCCCAACCGCGACCTGCTGATGCACCTGCGCAGTTATGGCGAACACCTGACCGTACTACAACCTCAGAGCTTGGTGCTGGAACTGGCCGAGTCGCTGCGGGTAACCCTGGCGCGGTACTAAATTGGATTTACGCGATGCCGACCTTCACAGCAACACTCCTGAAATTAGACGAGCAGGAAAAAAGCAACGGCGCCACGCTCGGCCTGACGGGCATCGAAATTCCGGTTGCCGTTACGGATTCGCTCAAGCCGACCGTCAAAACCTCGTTTCGGGTGAAAGGCTCACTGGATGCCCATCCCATTGAGCGGGTAGCCCTAATTCCCAGGGGCGACGGCGAATTTATCTTAGTCGTAAATGCCACCATGCGCCGGGCCATTCGCAAAGAGGTCGGGGCAACGGTACGGGTCGAACTGGACGTAGATGACTCGCCCATGCCGCTGTCGGCCGATTTACTGGCCTGTTTGGCCGATGAACCGAACGCCCTGGCTTTTTTTCGGACGCTGGCCAAAGGCCACCAGAACTACTTCAGCCACTGGATCGAATCGGCGAAAACGACGGAGACCAAGGCCAAACGCATCACGCAGGCCGTGACGGGTTTGGCCTTGGGGCTTGGCTACGGCGAGATGATGCGCTATTTCAAAAAGAAGAATGCGGACGAGTGAAACTAACCGGGACGACAGAAGGCCCTACCCCAAACCGCATCGGCGGACCGCCCTAAAGGGGCTTCAATTACTTAGAAACTTGTATCTAATCCAGTAAGCCCCTTTAGGGCGGTCCGCCGATGCGGTTTGGGGTGGATATGAGTTCCTGCCACGAAATCAGGCCGATGGCGATGATGGCCAGTACCAGACCGATCTTGTTGACCGTCAGTAACGTCTCGCGGAAAAACAGGGCGGCTGTTCCGGCGGTGAGTAGAATCACGCCAATGTTGTAAAGCGGATACACAAACGCGCCGTTGCCTTTAAACGCCGACAGGGCCAGCAGCAGGGTATAAAAACTCAGAAAATTGGGTACGCCGAGTGTGATGGCACCAAGTAAACTGCGCCGGTCAAGCGTCTCTTTCCCCTGCGCCAACCGCACCACCAGCATCAGCAATCCGGCGAGAATAGCACCGAGTACCATCGTCAGCGTGACGACTACCGTTTTGTCCGCCGACGGAATGTAGTTGATATTCATGTAATTGATCAGCGTATTCGTCGCGCCGTAGCACAGGAACACCGCCAGTGGCAAGAGCGCGTACCAGCTAAAGCTACCCGCCGTTTTGGTGCGCTCCTTTTTGTAGGTACTCAGCCCAACGGCTATCACGGCCAGCAGCAGACCTAAATAGTTAAATGTATCGAAGCTTTTACCAGCGGTACCGAACACCAGCAGACTAAACCCTACCGGAATCACTAACGAAAGGTTATTGGCCAGCGAAGTTGCGGTAAGACCCATCCGCTGTGTAGACACCCCCGACAGCAGAAATGTAATGATAAAGCCAACGCCCAGCCCCAGTGCCAGCCACGTCCAGGTTTGGCCAAAGTCGATGCTGAACGACTGACCGGCGGGCAGCAGCAGGTATCCGGTAACAAAGCAGACCGGGTAATTGAAAACGATGGCCTGAAACGTATTGACGTTATAGCGGGGAAACAGCCGGAAATTGAGCAGCAGGGCTACCGAGAGAATAATACTGAGGAAGAGGTAGGTCATGGTTGGAGCCGGGCAATCTCCTCGGCGATTTCCTGAATAATTTCGGGGTTGCCGATTTCGCCGTCTAAACTGAATACGATAAAAACCTTACCACTAAAATCAGTCTGGAAAGCCGCAAAACTGGCTTTCATCCGTTCGGAGACGGAATAATTACCAAAGTTGGCCTCTGCTGTCGTCGGCTTAACCTGAATGCCAAATGCCTTCTCGCCGACGTAGCCGAGGTAATCTACATCGCCGGAATGATCCAGTTCCGGGGGTGACTCCTCAAACTGCACATCAGGGAAAATTTTGGCTAAGCCATCATAGATGACCGATTTTTCGCGGACATACCCGTCGTACGTTCGGTTGATGGTCAGGTTGTAGATATAGGCAATACAGTCTTCGCGGGTGAGCTGCCGAAACGCTTCCTGCCATTCGGGGATAATAACACTGGTAATTTTATCGTGAAGCCGTTCGCCTAACTCCCGAACAACGTTTGGGTTGTCCTGTAAATACTTATTTAACACAGCCTCCATCATAAGTATTTAAAATTTAAATTCATACGACTACGCTTCAAAGTCAGGTCAATACTGAATATGTTATTGATCTCTACACCCAATGGAGTCAGGACAACGGCATCATAGTCGCTGGTGGATTTAATTCTATCCAGCAGACCCAGTTCGATACAATAGTTGCTGCACCAGTTCAAGAATTCTTGCATAGTTCGTTTTCCATAGGAGACGTTGAATAACCCATTGGCTATTTCTAATCTACTGTCATCGAACTCATGCTTTTTAGGTAGCCACGCACCACGGGTAACCTCAACAAAGCGAAGAAACCAATAGATGTTTACTTTGTGAATGCAGTTGTCCCAATTACCGTTAGTCAAAACCCTCAGCAGCAGACGCTTTTGTTCATTTGTAAGATTTATGGATGATACACTGGGTGTTACGTCAACGTAAGGACTCATAGATTGGACAAATAATTGTCCATTTGTCGTCAGTAAATAATAGCCGTTTGACCACTCAACTAACTCAAAGTCAAAAGCAATGCGCTCATAACACCTGAAGTTTGTGGTACTGTTGCTGGCATTGCGAAAAGGCGCAAAAACTTCATCAAACGATAAACGTATGCTACCTGTATCGCGGAAGGGCTTCATGATTTTGTTCAGCCAGCGTAGGTAGCAGATAGTGTAGTTCTTTGGGTTTGGCAGTGCCAAACCCACATTCAAACTCAAGCGTTCGACAGTTTGGGCATAAAGTTTTTTAGCTGACTCAAGAGAATAATTTCTATGAAGTACCTGATTTTGTCGGCAAAATAAATCTATCTGTTTCTTGTAAGTTGGTGCAGTTTCGGAGGCATACAGTATACAATACTCAGTGTCTGCGGAGAATTTTACATTTCTGTAACCCAATGTTTGAGTTAGACAGTAATCAAGTTTTGATTTACTGTCGATTGTCGTCTCTAACTCAACTATCCAATGTTTACCAGAACTATTTGCCAGTACGAAGTCCAGCCGACCAAATTCAGTCGTAATTTCCTGCCCAACTATCTTGGCAAAGTCGAATTGTAAGGCACCTGCTAAAACCGGCGCGTTATTTAATAGTGTCCATTGAACCAACGATTCTACCATTGATAAACATACGTAAAGTGTCCCATCGGGTACGGGGGTGAGGTGACCACTAAATCGATGGAAGCGTCGGCAACTGCAGTCATGTCTTGCGCAAGGCCGAAAAGAATCTGATGGGTTGTCTGCATTGGACAAATATACGAAACCCTCTTGCGACCTTTGCGCCAGTCTTCGCGCCTTGGCGGTTAAAACATCCCTTTATGAGCATCCAAAACAAGACTATTATTATTTCCGGGGCCTCGCGGGGCTTAGGTCGGGCTGCGGCTCGTTTGTTCGCCGAAAAAGGAGCCAACGTGGTCGCTACGGCCCGTACTGCCGACGACCTCGCCACCCTCGAAGCGGAGAATCCCGACAAAATTGCCGTTGTCGCCGGTGACGTGGCCAATGAAGCCGACATGCAGCGGGTCGTGCGGATTGCCCTCGACCGGTTCGGCGGCATCGACATCGTGATTAACAACGCGGGTTACGGCGTTTTTAAGAACGTAGAGGACTTGACCGTAGACGAGTGGGATGCCCTGATGTCGACCAACGTCAAGGGGACGTTCGTGCTCACAAAAGCCGCCTTACCAACGCTGAAAGCGCAGAAAAGCGGCCATATCGTAGTGGTGGCATCGGACGTGGCCAAGCGGACATTTGCGGGCGGGTCGTTGTACACGGCCAGCAAATACGCGCAGGAAGCGTTTATGGGGGCGTTGCGGAAAGAAGTTCGGCCGAACGGCATCAAAGTAAGTGGCGTGTATTCGGGACTGGTCGATTCGCATTTTCACGCCAAAGGCCACGGCCATCCGACATCGGCACACTACCTCAAAGAGCAGGATATGGCCGAGGCCCTGTACTACATCATCTCGCAGCCCGCCCACGTGGTCATCGACGAACTGATGATTCACCCGCTGGAACAGGAGTATTAACCGGGTTAAACCCGCGATTTATTGACTTATTTACCCCAAACGGGTACCGCTGTGGCCGAATCGGCCAGTTCATTGAGGTAGTAGTCCCGGCGGTAACGTTTGTCGCACACGTCTCCCCCAATCGGGTAGGCGCAGGTCGCATAAACGGCCCGGTCGTCGGGGTTCATCAAGCTGACGTAGGCGCTGTTGGGGAAGCGACTCAGTCGGTGACCGCGTTTGAGCAGGCAGTGGCCCAACTCGTGGAAGACTAAGCATTCGCGTTCGTTATCGCTTGCATTCTGCCAGCAGTACGCATCGGTACTGAGCACGATGCGGGGCGTTTTACCCGTTTCCAGCAGGCATTGTCCGCAGATATCGTTGCCCGTCGTCTTACTGAAGGTTATAATCAGGTTGTTAGTCGATGGGTTTTGGCCGCGTTTCTGGGTTTCGTCGCGGAAGTGCTGCACGTACGGTTCAACGTCGGCGGGTACGCTGTATTGAGCCGGTTCGGGAGCAGGCTGTTTGGGTTGACAACTCAGCCCGGCCAGCAGCGTAAATAACAATAGGGCAGGAGTAAAGCGCATGAAAATTGGAGCGTAGTAGAGTCTCCTTAAGTGATTAGATAGTCAGATCTCAGGTTATTGAAATTCAACGCAGCGAACCCGTTGTTTTGAAGGTAATAGCATAATTTAAGATCGTCGGTTAAAATCACATAGTCCCGCTCGGCTACATAGCAGGAAACGACGTCACTCAACCCAAATTTTATAAAAATCTTACTGCGGCCAGTCATAACCGGATAACTTGGTTCGTGTAATTCGACGAAATCTTTGGTCAGTTCGGGCAGTATCGTCAAAACCGGAATGGATTGGTAAGAAACGCCTTCGAGCAGGTTGCTAACTTCGGTAAGAATATTGGGTGTTGTAACAAACTGTTGGAACCGATCCATAAAGTCCAGCAACAAATCGAAGTCTTTCGCTGTGTATGTACTCGTCCGCTTATTTTGAGCGATACGTTTTCGGTCGTACATACCGACAACAAAAAGGATAAGTAGATTCGTGTCGAGCAGCAGCCCCGCTTTTCTGACTAAACTGGCATTAGTCACGATTGAAGTTCACGAATCTTCATGGAAATGACCTCGCCCGTTTCAGCATCAACCTTCAAGATTTTATACTGTCTTTCCTTGCGCGTAAAGGAATATCTCATCGGTGGTAAGTTGTATTGTTCTTCCTGGTCCGGTAGTTCAATACCCCCTTGTTTAGCCGCCGGTGTTAGAAAACTAAGTGTAATAAGCCAGAATTTTTCGTAGTCATCCCGTTCTACTTCTTCCAGTATGATATCCTGCGCCTTTGGAAAGAGTTGCTGGCAAAAGTCAGCCGCCTGTTGAACTGCTTCTTTAATGGAAATCATGGGTCAGAAATTTTAGCGAATATACTCAGAAATGACTTGCCGCCGATTTCGGTCTGGCACTACCCGATACAACTCCTCAACACCCCCACCGCCCGTTCCATCTCATCCGCTGTCAGCGAGGCAAAACCGAGCCGGGTATACTGCGACGGGCCGGTATCCGGCGAATAAAACCGCCCGTCGTTGAGGTAAAGACCGTTTTGCCGACAGCGGGCGGCCAACTCAGGCAGATTTATCGACTCATCGAAATGTGCCCATACCGCCATGCCGCCATTGGGCGTGTTGACGTCGATTGCATGGCCAAGCTGTTCGCGGAGTAGCTGGCAGAAAACATCCCGGCGTTGGTGGTAAACCCGCTGCGCTTTTTTAAGGTGCCGGTACAAATCACCCTCGGCGAATAACTCAGCAATGGCCTGTTCGAGCAAATTGTCGCCCTGCCGGTCGATGATGCGCCGACGGTATCCTAACTCCTCTACCAGATCGGGCGGAGCCACCACGTACCCAAGCCGGAACGCGGGCGCAATGGATTTGGTCAGCGAGCCGACGTAAACGACCATGCCCCGCGTATCGGCACTGGCTAAGGGCAAAATCGGGCTGCTGGCGTAGTGGAAATCATAGTCGTAATCGTCCTCCAGAATCACGAAATCGTATTGCTCGGCGAGTTGAAGCAACCGCATCCGCCGGTCGGCACGCAGCGTCACGGTGGTGGGGTAATGGTGGTGTGACGTGACGTAAACCAGGCGCACCGGCCGGGTTTGGCAGATTTGTTCGAGTTTATCCACATCCAGCCCGGCGTTATCCACCGGCACCCGCCGTAAGTCCGCACCGCGTTCCCGAAAAATCAGGTCTGCGGTGCGGTAATTGGTTTCGCCGACCACCACGGTATCGCCCGCTTCGAGCAGGATTTGGGCCAGCAGGTAAATCGCCATTACGCTGCCCCGCGTCGTGAAAATATGCTCCGCCGAGGCCGGAACACCCCGGCTGTCGCGGAGGTACTGACTGAGTTGTTCGCGCAGAAACGGACTCCCGTTGGTGTCGGCATAGCCCAGCAAATGCTGCTGAAACCCGCGCTGACTAATCGTTCGGTACTTGCGGGCTAAGGCATCGAGCGGGGCCAGCCTGACGTCGGGGAAGCCATCATCAAAGCCCGGTAAGCCACCCGACCGAAGTACGGGAATCGCCAGCAACGGACTCTTTTTGAAGGAATACCCCGTTTGGTTCGCCATGCGCCGGACGGTCTGTTCGGTGAGGGGTTGTGGGGTGATTTCGGGAAGCCGACTGCTCACGAACGCGCCTTTCGAGGGCCGTTGCCCAATCCAGCCCTGGGCGGCCAACTCCTCATAAGCCACCACGACGGTTTGCCGATGTACCGTCAGCAAACCCGCCAGCAAACGGGTGCCGGGCAGCGGAGCAGCGGGCGGCAACAGCCCCTGTTTGATGCAGCCAATCAATCCATTTGCTATTTGCGCAGACAGCGATGTAGGTAATTGACGGTCGAAAGGAAGCAGGGTTTGATAAGGCAGCATAACCGGACTACGGACTATCTTACTTCTGGTCTAAGTCAGTAGTCCGGTAAAGAAATAGTTTTGCGTTATCAATACCAAATCAGCTCTACAAATGCCACAAACCGAACGTACCCAACTTACCCGGCTTGCCAAACGCGGCTCCCACGATGCTGCCGTTATCAACCCAATCCTGGACGAGGGCTTAGTCTGTCACGTCAGTTATACCCTGAACGGACAGCCGTTTATTATCCCCACGGCGTACTGCCGGATCAACGATGTGATTTACATCCATGGCTCGGTGGGCAGTCATTTTTTTCGGGAACTGGCGAAAGGAGTCGATGTCTGCGTTGCCGTGACGCTGCTGGACGGACTGGTGCTGGCCCGGTCGGCGTTTCACCATTCGATGAATTACCGGGCCGTGATTGCCTTCGGAAAATCGCAGTTGGTGACGGACGAAACCGAACGCTGGACGGTGCTGGAACGCATTACCGAACACCTCGTACCGGGCCGCTGGAACGATACCCGCCAGCCCAATGCCAGCGAGATGAAGAAGACGATGGTAATTGCGATCCCGATTGATGAAGCTTCGGCCAAGACCCGTGCGGGCAACGTAAATGATGAGCCGGAAGATGCCGATTTGCCGTATTGGGCCGGTGTGGTGCCGTTATCGCTGCAAACCGGTGCTCCGATTCAAGACCCGTCACAACAGCCGGAGCTGGCCGTGCCGGGCTATGTGAGGGCGTATAAACGGTAGAAAAGTGGTCTGTAGCCCTGCCATAAGTGTCAGGGTTACAGACCACTTTTTCTGCCCTTCAGCTTATAGCGTGTACTTCAGCGCCAGGTTAACGATGCGGCCCTCCAGCGGTGCCCAAACCGGGCGGAAGGTGGGCTGCACCAGCGGGTTCGCACCAATAACGACGGTTTCGTAGTTGGCCTGTTTGATGTTGAAGATGTTTTCGCCGTTCAGCACCAGCCGCCAGTGTTCATTGTAATGGTACTCGGCCGCGCCGGCCGCCGACAAATAGTTCGATACCCGCTGATTGTTGTACAGGTACTGCCGGCCCACGTAACTGGCCTCGATACCAAACCGGAAATGCTCGTTCTCCCAGGCCAGCGTCGTCGAAAATTTGTCCTGCGGAGCCAGGGCTAAGTACGTGTTATCGGTCGGGCCATTACGCCGGGCCAGCGTGTGGTTATAGCCAAAATAAAACTCGTAGGCCTTGTACCCCAGTCGAATGTACGTGTCACTACCCACGCTGAAGAGGTCGTACGGCGCGTTGATGAGCTGGGTGTCGGGGCCGAGATTCGTTGATGTACTGGCAAAAGCCGAGACAACCGGGGTGGTAATGCGGGTGTAGTAAAACGCCTGGTCGACCTGTACCGAAAAGCCGCTCTCGAACGATTTGGTGTAGGCAATATCCACGTTAGTACCCACCGACCGTTCGGCCTTTACGGTGCTTATGTCAATCGGCAGCAGGCGCGGAAAAATCAGACTTACATTCAGCGCACCGGGTGTCTGATTGACGAACAAATTGGGTGCTTTGTAGCCCGTGCCTACGCTCAGCCGAATCGTCCACGGGTCCGATGGCTTGATTTTTACCGACAGCCGGGGCAGCAGAAAGCTCCCGAATGTGTTGTGGTGATCGAACCGCAGCCCGGCCTGTAGCGCAATTTTAGGCGTCAACTGATAATCATCCTGAATAAACGCCCCGACGGTCTGGTAGGTATAATCGACCAATCGGGTACTATCGGCATTCTTGCGGAAGGCTTCGACCGTGTAGTTTACGCCGGTGATGAGCTGGTTTTTCCCGAAGCGATAGAGGTCGTTAGCTTCGAGGTAGACCGATGCCTGCCGTCCGTCGGAAAGTTTCTGGTAGTCCGTATTTTTCCGGTGGAACGTGCTGACGGCCCCCTTAAACGTCACCGAGTTCGTTGCCGTGGTGTTGTGTACTGCGTCGAAATCGACCGTATGGCGTTGCAGGTCGGTGATGTTGCGGTACGTATTGGCCGGTGCATCGCCGTTAAGACCGGGCAGGTAGCCCCCGGCACGGTGTTCGGTCGTGAGGGCGTAGCCGATGTTCATCCGCGTTTTGTCGGATGGGTTGTAAAAGAAGCGCGGGTGCAGGTTAAAGTGCTTAATCTCAGGACTGTCCGTAAATCCATCGCCCGTTACATCCACGGCTTCCTGGTTGGTGTAGCCAGCAAACAGCGTCAGACCGGTTTTCCCGTATTTCTGCGAATAGTAGGCGTTGCCGTTGCTTTCTTTCAGACCTGACCGGTTCAGCAGGGCCGTAAATTCGGGCTTTTCGGACGTGGGCGATTTCGAGACGATGTTAATCAGCCCGCCGATAGCCCCGCCACCATACAGGGTTGATACCGAACCCTTGATGACTTCCACCTGCTTCAAATCCAACGGCGGAATCTGCAACACGCCGAGGTTGCCCGAAAAGCCTTCGTACAACGGTAATCCATCGTGCAGAATTTGCGTGTACTTCGGGTCAAGGCCTTGCATCCGAATGGCCTGGTTGCCGTTCACGGCTGAGGTTCGCTGGACGTGAATGATCGAAATATCGCCGAGAATACTGCTGATGTTGCCCGGCACCACGGCGCTTTCTTCGTTCATGTCTTCCAACCCCAGCACTTCTACTTTGATTGGTAAATCTTCGATGCGGGAGTTGGTGCGTGACGACGTTACCGTCACTTCTTCCAGCGACTCATCCTGACTGTGTAGCCGGAAGACCAGCGTATCGGCCGAAGTGATGGGGAATGTCTCCGTTTCGTAGCCAACGGCACTGGCAGTAAGCGTTTTGACCGTTGCCGGTAACCCCGTCACGCGGGCCATGCCGCTGGCGTCGGTAACAGCCCCGATAAGCGGTTTGGTGGCCGTGCGGACGGTGGCTCCGATAATGGGTTCGCGGGTGAGACTGTCTTCGACCCGGATGATGAGGCTCCCCTGCCCGAACGCGGGTAACAGGGTGAGTACCAAAAGAAAAGTAAGAATGTGTTTCATGCTCCACGTAAAATGCTCCCGCAAGAGTACGGCAGAATTGTGGAGAAAATGTGAAGAGCAGGGAAAGAGACTGTTAAGTCGTATGCATGGATGGCATGGGCGTCCTCGCTCGTGCCATCCGGTTAGCCATTGGGTCGCAGGCCTACCCGGAAGGTATGGATGCCTTGTTTGGGGTCGTACGCGTAGGTCAGCGGCAGGCCGTAGCGGTCGGTAATCTGTTTCACCAACGCCAATCCCAACCCGGTCGAATCGGGTCGGGCGGGGTCTTTCACGAATCGGTTAAACAGTTGGTCGGCCGCGAAGGGGAGTGGTTTGCCCGTATTGCTGATCGTCAGGCTGTCCGGCGTGAGCACAATGCCGATGTGGCCGCCATCGGCTTCGGGTGAAAAATCGCCGGTCAATACGCGAACGTCTGCCCGCTCTCCGTGTGCGACACCGCCATGCCGGGCACATCCATGCCGGACCGCATTTTTCAGCAGGTTCGTCAGCAGAACAATAGCCAACTGCCGGTTCAGGCGCTGGTACACATCCGGCGCAATCGCCCGCTCGACGCTCATGTGTTTGTGCGCGAAAAACGGCTCGTACTCATCGGTATATTCTGTTACCAACAGGCTCATGTCTACCGATTCGGCCCCGGCAAACTGGTTATTCTCAACCTGCGTGAGCAGCAGCAGCGACCGGTTCAACTGACTCAACCGACCCAGCGCATCTGTCGCCCGCTGCAAATGTGCCCAGTCGGATTCGGTCAGCCGGTCCGATTGAATGAGCAGTTCCAATTCGGCGGAGGCCACCGCCAGCGGGGTCTGCAACTCGTGGGAGGCATTTTCGGTGAACTGCCGCTGCAACGAAAACTGCTGCCGTAACTTCTCCGTCAAGCCGCTCAGCGACCGGCTCAACAGGCCAAACTCCCGGACGCGGCTACCGGGGAAAACCGGATTGGTGGGTTGGTCGAGCCGGAAGTCGTTGAGCCGGTCGATGGTTTCGTAGAACGGTCGCCACAACCGGCTCGATAACCCCAACCCAACCAGTACCGACAGCGTCATCAACCCCAGAAAACCCATAATGATCCATCCTGACAGTTCACGCGCCAGTTCGTTAAATTCATGGTAGGGCAACCGGATGGTGATCCGGTATGGCTGTCCACCCGCCAGCACCGTCATTTGTATCTGCCGCATCACCACCTGCCTGCCGCCGTTCGAGGAGTCGGGCAGCATTACATCCTCGAAACGGGGTTCTGCCATGAGTTGGCTTGTTGTGCGTTCGATGTGCGGATTATCGTCCCAGTCGCTGAGCAGGGCGGCACCGGTCGGCCGTTGCTGGAGCCGCCATTTCGTCTGTTCCAGCTGACTCATCAGAATCTCATCGACTTCATGCCGAATCTCCCGGTGAATAAATGCGTAAAAACTCACCGCTCCCAGCAACGCGATGATGAGGGCAGACAGCAGCAAATACCGGGCGGTTTGACCAAGCAGGCTCATGGCGTCGTTCGGGTCGAGAAGATGTAACCGGCTCCATACCGGGTCTGAATATAATCGGAGCAACCGGCCGCGAGCAGTTTCCGGCGCAGGTTTTTGACGTGCGTGTACAGAAACTCGTGCGAATCGGCCGCATCCATGGCATCGCCCCAGACGTGCTCGGCAATGGCCGATTTCGACAGCAACCGGTCGGCGTTGGTGACTAAAAACAACAGCAGTTCGTATTCTTTACCGGTCAGTTTCAGGTCGGCATCGCGGACGCTTACCCGCTGCTGATCGGGCCAGAGCGTCAGGTCACCCGCATCCACCCGCGCCTGCCCGCCAAATAACCGCCGACGCAGTACCGAGCGCAGCCGGGCGTTCAGTTCGGGCAGGTGAAAGGGTTTGGTCAGGTAATCGTCGGCACCGGCATCCAAGCCCGTGAGCTTGTCGGTCAGCGCATCTTTCGCCGTCACCACGATAATCCCAGCCGCCGACCGCCGTTTTTTAAGGTCGCGTACCAGGTCGAGGCCGTTGCCATCGGGCAGCATCAGATCGACCACAATGCAATCATAGTCGTAGTCGTGCGCTTTTTCGGCCCCCTGCCGGTACGTACCCGCCGTGGTGACGGTATAGCCCTCGCCCTCCAGGTAGTGCTGCACGGCGGTTTTCAGCGTCGGTTCGTCTTCGACTAAGAGTATCTTCATGGCGTTGGGTTGGTGCTGTACGGCTGCACGGGCGTCTCCATCGGGTCAACAAAGATTGTAAGATAAAATCATCGTAAGTCAAATCTATCTTACGATGATTTTATCTTGTATTTTTTACGACCTACAAAAAAGCCGCTCCATCATGCTGGAAGCGGCTTCTTTACTTTTGTAGACGAGTATTTCTATTGACTCCACTCCGTCGGGGTGCGGTCCCAGCGGTGGCCTTTCAACTCTTTCAGCAAATCAGACGCTAACAACCGGCCGTCGCTGGTGGCGGTGTTGGCTTCGACGTTGCGGATCTGGCGCATACCGGGGATGGTGGTGTGTACGTCGGGATTGGCCAGAATGAAACGCAGGGCCATTTCCGGCATCGTCATCCCGGCGGGAATGAGCGGGCGTAACGCATCGGCATGGTCGACGCTGCTGTTGAGGTTTTCCGGGACGAAATACGTCGACCGCCAGTCGTCGGCGGGGAACGTGGTTTCTTTGGTGAACGTGCCGGTCAGGGTACCTTCGTCGAACGGGACACGGGCAATAACGCCGAGGTTCAACTCGCGGCAAAGCGGAAACAGGTTATCGACCGGGTTCTGGTCGAAGATGTTGTAGATTACCTGCACCGCGTCGATCAGGCCGGTTCGCAGCGTGTTCAGGCTGTTGTCCGGTTCCCAGCGGTTCACCGAAATGCCCCAGGCTTTTACTTTTCCGGCCTGTGAGAGTTTGCTGATGGCTTCTTTCCAGTCGTCGCGGTCGGCCCAGGCATCTTCCCAGACGTGAAACTGCATGAGGTCAATTTGCTCGACGCCCAGATTTTTCAAGCTGATGTGGGTGTATTCCTCGATGTAGTCGGCCGGGAAAACGTCGTCTAACTTGAAATCAGCTTTTGAGGGCCAGATGCGGTTTTTGGGCGGAATTTTGGTTGCGCCGTACAGCTTTTTCTCCGGGTGATTGGCGAGTAACTGACCCAGTACCTGCTCGCTGACACCACTGCCGTAGCCCCAGGCCGTGTCGAAAAAATTACAGCCCAACTCGACGGCGCGTTCGAGGGCGCGGAGCACTTCGGCGCGGTCGGAGCCGGTCCAGTCGGCCAGGCCCCACATGCCGTAGCCAATTTCACCCACTTGCCAGCCGGTGCGGCCAAACGTACGGTATTGCATAGATGATTGTTTTGGGTAGTTTTCGGCGAAAGTCAGGAAATAACTGACACGAACCAACCCGTATGCTCATCCGCATTGTCCGCATGACTTTCCGCCCCGATGAACTCGACACGTTCATGGCCATCTTCTCCCGATCGCACGCCAAAATCCGGGCCTTCCCCGGCTGTCAGCATCTCGATTTGCTGCGCGATCTGGATAACCCGAACGTTCGGATGACGTACAGCCTGTGGGAGTCGCCCGACGCACTGGAAGCCTACCGCCAGAGTGAGTTGTTCCGCACGACCTGGGCCGCCACGAAGGCATTGTTCGCTGAAAAGCCCACAGCATTTTCGGCGGAGCCGATGGCAGTTTGACAGCAAAATCGGCAACCCCCCTACGGAAGTTGCCGACTAATAATGAAGAAATCACCTGAACGTTACGGGTTTCCCAAGTGGCCCGCCAGCGTCCGCAGGGCCGAGGAGAGGGCGTCGAGTCGGGATGCCAAATCCCCCGAAGCCCCAACGCTCGAACTCATCAACCGGGTCTGATCCGCCAGTTTGCCCAGCGTCGTTTCGATGGACTTCGGCTCAGCGTTGGCTTCCAGAAGCGTTTTCAGTTCTTCCAGCGAATCGACCAAGTCATGGGCATTGTCGGCCTGCCGGATGGCGTCGAGCCAACTGTCCAGAATGCCTTTGCCGGATTGGGGCGTCAGCGTTGGAATGTCGGCCTGGAGCACATCCATGGTCGTGTCGAGCAGGGTATCGGATTGTTCGGGCGTGAGCATGAGGGCGGGGGTTAGAGCGTTTGGCTGAATTCGGCCAGTATTTTAGCCATGCGTTCCAATTTGCCGGTCCAGGTTCCTTCAGCGTACGGTCCCTGCGCCATGTCGGCCGCCTGTGCCGACATACTACTCAGCAGGTCACGAATGCGGTCGCGGTTGGGTTGTGCGGTCTGTAGCTGTTCGTTCAATTCGGTCAGTGATTGCTTGATTGCGTCCACATTCGGGTCGCCCTGCAATGCCTGCAGCCAGCCCTCAATGAGGGGTTGCGCCTGCGCCGGTGAAACCGTAGAATCTCCGCCGTTGCTGAACGCGTGGAGCGTCTGGTCCAGCATGGTTTGCTCCGGTAAGTTCGTTCCCATAGACTATACCGCTGTCGACAACTGACCGGCGAAATTGCGCAGGGCCTGGGCCAGAGTTTGCAGCCGCGAGGTAAAATCACCGTCGGCATCGTCGGCCAGGGCCTCGGTCTGATCGGCTAATCCTTTCAGGATCGACTTCAGTTTGGCGTTGCTGGGCGTACCCTGCAATTCGGCCTGTAATTCTTTCAGCGGCTCCACCAGTGCGTTGGCTTTGTGGTCGCTTTTCAGGGACGAAAACCAGTCCGTGATGAGCGAAAGCCCTTCCTGCGGGGAGGCTGCCTGCCCCTGATCGAAGGCTTCGATGGTGGCGTCTAACAGGGTGGTGGCCGAAGAGCCGCCCGTTTGCGAATGTTGATGTGCCATGGGTGTCGAGTCTTTAGTAATAGGTTTGTTGTGTGGTTTAAACTCAGCCTGTCCGTATTTGTTCGCCTAAAAAAAGAAGAGATGCCCGGCGGACATCTCTTCGCGAAACCGTATGCAGAACAGGCTGCTGTGGGATTGCCTGCTACTACGACAATTGCTTGCCGAAACTCCGCAACGACGAAGCTAAGCTTTGTAATGACGTTTGCGCACTGCTGTCGGCATCTTCGGCGGCTGTTTCGGTCTGGTCGGCCAGATCCGTCAGGATGTCCTGAATGTCGGCACCACTGGCCGACCCATCCTGAAGAGCGGCTTTGAGATCGCTCAGGCTGTCGGATACTTCGCTGTCGGAGCCGAGGGCGGTGATCCAGCTATCAATTAAAGACGTACCATCGGTAGGCGAAACGGCCGTAGCGTTGCCGCTGAGGGCTTGAACAGTCTGGTCGAGCAAAGCCGACGTACCTTGATTTTGAGAAGTCATAACGATTGAATCTTTGGGTTAGCGATTTATTTAATGTCTTTACCGAATTGGTTGAGGGTGTCGGCGAGGTTCGTCAGCGACTCTTTCAACTCACCATCGGCACTTTTGGCGGCTTTAGCGGTGCCATCGGCCAGGTGCTTCAGGATGGCGTGAATTTTTTTGCCATCCGGTGCTTTTTCGCCCAACTGGTCGTGCAGGTCCTGCAACTGATCGGCTACGTCGCTGGTCTCTTCGTCCTTTTTCAGGGTGGTGATCCAGTCTTTAATCAGGCTGGTACCGTCTTTTGGTTTTACGCTGTCAGCACCGCCTTCGAGGGCTTCAATGGTGGAGGTGATCAGGGATTCGGCTTTGTTGGTTGCCATGATTGGGAAACGGTTAAAGTGAAATAAAACAGCCAGTGAGACTGCTTAATCCGAATCTCTCGTTTACCGATATTGTTTATAGGCTAATGAGGTATTTATGTGAAGTTTACCCGGGGTTTGCTTTACCTGAAGACCGCAAAAACCTCAATCCCTTAGTTGCTAAGGCCAATCCGGGTAGCAATGTCGGTCAGCCGCAGCGAAAGTTGCTGTAGGGAGTCGGCCACATCGGGTGGGGCCTGTCGGGCATAGGCACCGGCGTACTGAGCCATTTCGTCCAGCAACACCTGAATGCGGATACCGTCGGGCGCGGGTCGGCTGAGTTCGTCGCGCAGGTTTTGCAGGCTCATCGTAACCGGTTCGACCCCGTCGGTTTCCGACAGAATGTCGATCCAGTCGGTGATCAGGCTGGCCCCCGACGTGAGTTCGCGCAGTTGCAGGGCCTGAATGGTGGTTGAGAGCAATAATTCGGGTTGAGCGTGTGACATTGTGCGTCTGAATTGGGTTGTGAAAAAGACGTCAGGCTGGATGAAGACAAAAGTCATTATTCAGCCTGAAAGTTTCAGCGGCTGTCCGGCGCATCCGATTCTGTGCTCCGCCGGATTATGTCCTGTTTTATACCATGAACGCAAAAAACCTGCAACCTGACGTACAGTATCAATTTGCCCGCAGCGGTGGTGCCGGTGGCCAGAACGTGAATAAAGTAGCGACCAAAGCCGAACTCCGGTTCAGTGTCCGCGATTCGGCGCTGCTCACCGATGAACAGCGCACCCTTTTACTGACCAAATTAGCCAATAAACTCACGACCGAAGGCGAGTTGGTCCTTTCGCACCAGACCGAGCGGTCGCAATTGGGCAATAAAGAGAAGGTAACCCGGAAGTTTTACCGGCTCATCGAGAAAGCTTTTGAACAGCCCAAACCCCGCAAGGCCACCCGGCCCAGCAAGTCCTCCATTGCCGAACGCATCAGCGGCAAAAAGAAGAAGGGCGAAACCAAAGCCCTGCGCGGTCGCGTCGATTTCTAATCAGTAAAATCATCGTCATTTTAAGTTCGGTTGCACTTGAGTAACGGGTTATTTTTGTCATCCTGAAGCATGAAGGATTTTAGGTGCTTGACCGCTAAGATCCTTCATGCTTCAGGATGACAAAAAACTTCTTACCGAAAAACGATATATTCAACGGTGAAAAAACTCCTGCTACTCCTCCTGCTTCCGCCCGCTTTGTTGGGCCAGTCCATCGCTCCGCCCGTCCGGCAGACGTTCGTGATCGACAATTTTCGCACCGAAAGCGGCACGGTTCTGCCCAAAGCGCAGGTCGTGTACGGCGTGTATGGCCGTCCGAATGCCGCCCGCGACAACGTGATTCTGCTGCCTTCGCACTACATGGCTACCTACCGGGGTTACGAATGGCTGATTGGGGCGGGTAAGGCCTTAGACACCACTAAATTCTGCTTAGTGACCACCGAACTCTTCGGCAATGGCCGTTCGTCGTCGCCGAGTAACACGCCGGAGCCTTACCACGGTCCCCGCTTTCCGGTTATGACCATTCGGGACAACGTCGGGGCGGTGCACCGGTTGCTGACGGAGCAACTGAAGGTAACGCACCTGCGGGCGATCATTGGCTTTTCGATGGGCGCGCAGCAGGCGTTTCAGTGGGCCGTGAGCCATCCAACCTTTGCCGACCGGATTGTGGCGACGGCTGGAACTGCCAAAAACTACCCGCACGGGGTGGTTCGGCTGGAGGGTCAGATTGCCGCGCTCACGGCGGATGCCGCGTTTATGAACGGTGATTACACCACGCCACCCACCAAAGGTCTCGAAGCGTTTGCCGTGGTCTGGACCGGCTGGCTGTTTTCGCAGGAATGGTGGCGTCGGGAACTGTGGCGGAAGGAAGAAAGTCCCGGCACTACCTTCGAGCAGGTGCTGAACAACTACCGCACGCACTTTATTCCCGGTGCCGACGCCAATGATTTGATTCTCCAAATGCGCACCTGGGAATACCATAACGTGGGGGGTACGGCGGGGTTCGATGGCAACGTGGAAAAAGCGCTGCAATCCATTCGGGTACCGTTGTTGTACATGCCGTCGGAAACCGATTTGTACTTTCCCGTGGGTGATGCCCGCTACGAAGCCGCGTTCATCCCCGGTGTTTCGCTGATGCCCATTCCGTCGCTTTGGGGCCACACGGCCGGTGCCGCCAGCAACCCCGCCGATGCTAAATTCCTGAATGAGAAAATTAGTGGCTTTCTAAACGGGTCGGGCAAAAAGTAAGGGTAAGCCAACGCCATCTTAACCCGGCGTTAGCCTGTCGGATTGAGTAAGTTTTAACCCGGACTGCATTTGTACTACGATTCCTCACAAACCCTTTCACTATGAATCGTATGGCTCTTATCAAGACTTTTTCGGGGGTGCTGTTGCTGAGTATGCTGGCCCGGACCGTATATGGGCAAGCGGCTAAACAGGCTCCGTACACCGAAGACTGGGCATCGCTCGCCCGGCATACCGAAGCCCCGGAATGGTTCAAAGACGCCAAATTCGGCATTTACTTCCACTGGGGCGTGTATTCGGTACCGGCGTTTGGCGACGAATGGTATCTCCGGAACATGCATTTCGAGGGGCGTAAAGAGTACAAACACCACGTCGAAACCTACGGAACACCGGATAAATTCGGGTACCACGATTTCGTGCCGATGTTCAAAGCGGAACACTTCAACGCCGACGAATGGGCGGATCTGTTTAAAAAAGCCGGTGCCCGTTTTGCCGGTCCGGTAGCCGAGCACCACGATGGCTTTGCGATGTGGGCCAGTAAAGCCACCCCCTGGAACGCCAAAGACATGGGGCCGAAGCGCGACATTACCGGCGAACTGGCCAAAGCCATCCGGGCGCGTAACATGAAGCTCATCACCACGTTTCACCACGACCGGCATTTGCAGCGGTACGCCGATAAGCCGGACGAAAAAAAGTGGGAGAACAGCCATTATCCATTCATTCAGGGATTGCCCCCTACCTCGACCGACCCGAAACTGCGGTTGCTGTACGGCTGGGTGCCCGAAGCCGAATGGAACGAGACGATGTGGTTTGGTAAGCTGAAAGAAGTCATCGACGGCTACAGCCCGGACATCATCTGGTTCGACTCGTGGCTGGATCAGCTTCCCGAAAAATACCGCCAGAAATTTTGCGCCTATTACCTGAACGAGGCCGCCAAAAAGAAACAGGAGGTAGTAATCGTGCGGAAACAGAGCGACCTGCCGCTGTCGGTGAGTGTAGACGATCTGGAAAAATCCCGCAAGAACCGCTTGGACACGACGGCCTGGATGACCGACGAAACAATCAGCAAGGGAAGCTGGTGCTACACGAATGATCTTCAGTACAAGCCCACCGAAGATATCCTGCATATTCTGATCGACATCGTGAGCAAAAACGGCGTGCTGCTGCTAAACCTTTCCCCCAAAGCCGACGGCACCATTCCGGCGGAACAGAAAGATGCACTGCTGAAAATCGGGAAGTGGTTGGCCACCAATGGCGAGTCTATTTACGCCACGCGGTCGTGGTACACCTATGGCGAAGGCCCGACCAAGGAGCCGGAGGGCAGCTTCGATAATCATCAGCAGTTCGCCAAGATCAAGTATTCAGCCAAAGACATTCGCTTCACCACGAAGGGGAAGGTGATTTACGCGACCATGCTCGGTATGCCCGCACCGGGTCAGAAAATACAGCTTGAATCATTTGCTAAAAAGCAGCTAAAAACGCCGGTGACGATAACGGGCATTACCATGCTCGGCGCGAAAGACAAGCTCAAATGGGAACTGGCCGATGCGGGTTTAGCCATAACCGCGCCCGCTCAGGTGCCCGACAACATGGCCACGGTGTTTAAAATCACGACAAAATAGTCAGGAGGGATTAGCGATGAATCTACAGCTTCAGGATAAAGTAATTATTGTTACCGGCGGTGCCAGGGGCATTGGCGAAGGCATTGTAAAGGTGCTGGCCGCTGAAGGAGCCATTCCGGTAATCGTGGGCCGCACGGAGGAGCATAACCGGGCAACGGTAGCCGCCGTTGAAGCCACGGGGCAACGGGCGTTTCAGGTGGTAGCCGAACTGAACCGGCCCGAGGAGTCGGAGAAAGCGGTAAAGGCGGTGCTGGCCGAGTTCGGGCGGATCGACGGGTTAGTAAACAACGCCGGTGAAAACGACGGTGTTGGGCTGGAGTCCGGCGATTACGAGCGATTCATGGCGTCGCTGCACAAAAACGTCGTGCATTATTACCTGATGGCCCACCACGCCCTGCCCGCCTTGAAAGCATCGAAGGGTGCTATTGTGAATATCACCTCCAAAACGGCCGAAACCGGGCAGGGGGGCACGTCGGCGTATGCTGCGGCCAACGGCGGGCGCAATGCCCTCACCCGCGAATGGGCGGTGGAACTGCTGAAATATGGTATCCGGGTCAATGCAATTGTGGTCGCCGAATGCTGGACACCGCTCTACGAACGCTGGATTCAGACGCTGCCCAACCCTGACGAAAAACTCGCAGCCATCGTGTCCCACATCCCGCTCGAGAACCGCATGACGACGGCCGGGGAAATTGCCAATACGGCGGCTTTTCTGTTGTCGGCACGGTCGAGCCACACCACGGGGCAGTTGTTGTATGTGGATGGGGGTTACGTTCATTTAGACCGGGCTTTGGCCAATTCCTGATGCAAACTTTAGTATGCACCACCCCCGGTCAGTTTGCGTACAAACAGGCCGAACAGCCCGACCTGCAACCGGGATATGCGCTCCTCAGGGTGAAACAGATTGGCATCTGCGGCACGGATTTACACGCCTTCGAGGGCACGCAGCCGTTCTTCAGCTACCCCCGGATTCTGGGCCATGAACTGGCGGCTGAGTTCGTAATGGCCAATGGAGATACTGATTTTGTTGCGGGAGAGGCCGTTACATTTATCCCGTATTTTAACTGCGGCCACTGCATTGCCTGTCGATCCGGCAAACCGAATTGCTGCGTAAACATTCGGGTGTTCGGCGTACACATTGATGGCGGGATGTCGGAGTACATCACCGTGCCGATACCTGCCCTGGTGCATGGCGACGGGCTGGGTTTCGACGAACTGGCCTTAGTGGAGCCGCTGGCCATTGGTGCGCATGGCGTACGCCGGGTCGATGTCCGGGCCGGTGAGTTTGTGCTCGTGGTCGGTGCCGGACCCATCGGGTTGGGCATTATGGAATTTGCCCGCATTGCCGGTGCGACCGTTATTGCCCTTGATCTCAACGAATCACGCCTGACCTTCTGCCGCGAAAAACTGGGCCTTACGCACACTATCCATGCTGCGGATGCGGATGTAACGGAGCAACTTAGTTCCATCACCAATGGCGATATGCCTACCGTCGTTATGGATGCGACCGGAAGCCTGCGGGCCATCAATCAGGCGTTTTCGTACCTGGCGCATGGTGGCCGCTACGGGCTGGTCGGCTTACAAAAAGGCGACATCAGTGTAAATCACCCCGAATTTCACAAGCGCGAAGCCACCCTGATGAGCAGCCGGAATGCTACCCGCGCCGATTTTAACCAGGTGATTGCTGCCCTGAAAAACGGCCAAATTGACCCTATTACCTACATCACGCACCGCGTTGACTTCAGCCGGGTGGGCGACGAATTCGCCGGTTTGCTTGACCCGGCCAACGGCGTTATTAAGGCGATGGTGATGCTGGATTGATAAGGTATTCGGTGGGTTGCGGGCTACGGTATACAAGGCATCGCCACTAAGCTAATGGTATATTACCGCCCTCTAAAATTAACTGGTAGGTGGCCAGCACTTCTTCTTTTTCAGGCAGGTCGGTGTAGAGGAATACCGAGGTTAACAATGTGTAGTCTTCCGTGGCTACGTTGAAATCAACTTTTTCGATGTGGTTAAACGCATCGTCTGCCTCATTGAACCATGCGTTAAACTTCCGTTGCCGGGCAAACTCCCCTTTGTCGGTACTGTCGTATGCGGCAATGATAACATTGTCGAGTGACTGAAAAATTTCAGCAAAGCAACCCCGGACTGTATCGGCAATTCGGTTGTCAACGGGAGTAAACCTGGGCGGGCGAAGGGCACCGATTACAACTAAATCAAACGAATAGAATCGGCAGTTGAGGGTATGAGTGCCGAACATGTATCCATAATCAGAAAAGTACGCCCTGTAGCGAATGTTCTGGTCCGTCTGGAATTCGTAAAAAATTCGGTCTGTTTCGTAGTCCTTATGACAGCGATACGGATTTGGTGCTTTTCTTGTCATTCGTTAATGCATCGCCCGTTGCGCCGATGGCCGCGCAACGCTCCCGGAGTGCCTTTTTATCCGCCCTAATCTGTTGTAAGACAGAGCTGTTCTTTGCCGAAGCGGCTATTATGCGTTTTGTGATTTTCATGACTCAATTGCCTTGGTTTAATTGCTGGATTGAGGTGAATTACAGCCTGTGCAGTCAACACTGCACTCAGCAGTACGTGAAAACTGCTCAATTTGTTCGTACAATTTATAAAAATTCGGCCACATACTATACCGGCTGATTGGCCGGTGAATGAACCCCGGTCGTATGTTTTACCCGTTTCTCCGTCCGGGTTTGTTACTTTGCTGCTTAATTCACCTGTTCCTACCTTTTATTGACAGCAAATGGCACTGAGCTGGACTGAGATTAAAGACCGCGCCCTGCGGTTTGCCAATGAATGGAAAGACGATACCTCGGAAGATGCCGAAGCCAAGTCGTTCTGGGATGATTTCTTCACCGTTTTTGGCGTCACCCGCCGACGGCTGGCGCAGTTTGAGAAAGCCGTGGAACGGCCCGGTCGCAGCAAAGGCTTTGTTGATCTGTTCTGGCCCGGTACGCTGGTGGTCGAACATAAATCGCGCGGGCGGAGCTTAAACGATGCCTACAAACAGGCCGTCGATTACTTCGTCGGGCTGAAAGACCACGAACTGCCCCGCTACGTGCTGGTGTCGGACTTTGCCCGTTTCCGGCTCTATGATCTGGAAGAGAACACACCGGCCCCCCGTACCGACGGACCGCACGAGTTTCTGCTGGCCGATCTGCACCTGCACGTGAAGGAGTTCGGGTTTATGCTCGGCTACCAGAAACGGACCTACAAGGAAGAAGACCCCGTTAACATTCAGGCCGCGCAACTGATGGGCAGTCTGCACGACAAACTGAAAGCGGTTGGCTACGAGGGGCATACGCTGGAAGTGTATCTGGTGCGGCTGCTGTTCTGCCTGTTTGCCGACGATACCAGTATTTTCGACAAGGGTATTTATCAGGATTACCTGAGCCAGAACACCCGCGACGATGGCTTTGACCTCGGTTCGCAGATGGCCATGCTGTTTCAGATCCTGAACACGCCCGCCGATAAACGCCCGAAAAACTTAGATGATGCCCTGGCGCAGTTTCCCTACGTGAATGGCAAACTGTTCGCCGAACCGCTGATGATTCCGACCTTCGACCGGGCCATGCGGCAGATGTTGCTCGACTGCTGTGCGCTGGACTGGGGCCGCATTTCGCCCGCTATGTTCGGGTCGCTGTTTCAGTCGGTGATGAACCCCGTGGAACGGCGGAATCTGGGGGCACATTACACCTCGGAAAAGAACATTCTGAAAGTGATTAAGCCGCTGTTTCTGGACGACCTCCGGCGCGAGTTTCAAAGCATACAGCTTGATAAACGGAAGCTCACGGCTTTTCACGGCAAATTGGCGAACCTTCGGTTTCTGGACCCGGCCTGTAACTGCGGCAACTTTCTGATTATCACCTACCGGGAACTGCGGCTGCTGGAAATCGACATGATCAAAGCCCTGCAAAAAGGGCAGCAGTTCGTGAGTGTCAACGACCTCGTGCTGGTGGACGTGGACCGGTTTTGCGGCATTGAGTACGAAGAGTTTCCGGCCCAGATTGCGCAGGTGGCCCTGTGGCTCATGGACCACCAGATGAATATGCGCATCTCGGAGGAGTTTGGGCAGTATTACATCCGGTTGCCGCTCACCAAATCGGCGACCTATGCTACCGTCCGGCGGCCTTTCTGAACGAGGCACGGCGCATCGAGTTCTTATTTGACTTGTACGAGCAATACACCGCCCCGCTCATAGCTGCTGCCGGAGCGGGGAAGAAAAAGAAGAAATCAGCCGGTTAACAACGGGAAATAACAATACGTCTTTGATTTGGCTCGATTCAACCGGGTTCCTTATCTTGCATCAACGATATCGATTAAGCCATTGGACACAACGACTACCGCCAGCACCTACCCCTTTTTAGCCGATGGTGGCGAAATGGGGCAGCGCACCCGCCAGCACGACTGGTCGGCGACGACATTGGGCACCCCCGATCAGTGGCCGCTCAGTTTGCGCACTACCATCGGCACTGTGCTGCACTCCGCCTTCCCGATGTTTCTGTGGTGGGGACCCGACCTTCTTTGCTTCTACAACGACGCCTACCGGGTTAGTCTGGGCGAGAACGGCAAACACCCGGCCGTGGGCAAACGGGGGGCTGAGGTATGGCCCGAAATCTGGGATTTTATTGGGCCGCTCATCGAGCAGGTTATGCGTACGGGTGAACCTGTTTTTTACGAAGATCAGTTGGTTCCTATTTACCGCAACGGCAGGCTGGAAGATGTTTACTGGACCTTCAGCTACAGCCCGGCTTACGGCGACGAAGGGCAGATAAACGGGGTTTTTGTCACCTGTACCGAAACTACTGCTGCCGTTGTCAGTAGTCAGCAGTTAAAAGCCAGTGAATCCCGTTTCCGCAGCATCGTCGAACAGGCTCCAATGGCTATTGGCCTGTTTAGCGGCCGTAATATGGTTATTGAGGTGGGCAATAATCGGATTTTTGAGGTTTGGGACAAAGACCCGTCCGTCATCGGTATGCCGGTTATCGACGCGCTGCCCGAAATAAAGGGACAGGGCTATATCGAACTGCTGGAAGGGGTTTATGACACTGGTGTGCCCTTTGCCGGGAACAACCTGCTGGTAAAACTAAACCGGCAGCATAAGCTGGAAGACGTTTATTTCGACCTGCTCTACACCCCCCTGCACGACGCCACCAACACGATAACCGGGATAATGGTCCTGGCTAATGAAGTGACGGAGCGCGTACTGTCGCAACAGGCACTACGAGAAAGCGAAGCCCGGTTTCAGGCCGCTATTGCTGCGGTAGAGGGTATTTTGTGGACCAACAACGCCCTGGGGGAGATGGAGGGGCTACAACCGGGCTGGGCATCGCTCACGGGTCAGACCTACGAGCAATATCAGGGTTACGGCTGGGCCAGTGCCGTGCACCCCGACGATACCCAGCCCACCATTGATGCCTGGCAGGAAGCCGTTCGCGAACGCCGGACGTTTGTGTTCGAGCACCGGGTCCGGCAGCACAACGGAACCTGGGGCCGGTTCACCATCCGGGCCGTTCCACTGCTCAACGCCGATGGGACCATTCGGGAGTGGGTGGGCGTGCATACCGATATTACCGGGCAGAACGAAGCCGTTCTGGCCCTGGCGCAGAGCGAAGCCCGGTTCCGCACCCTGATCGAGGAAGCCCCCGTAGCCACCTGCCTGTACGTTGGCCGCGAGATGCGGATAGAAGTAGCCAACGAACTGATGATTAAATTCTTTGGCCGGGGCCGGTCCATTCTCAACCAGCCGATTCGGTCTGTGCTGTCGGCAACCGACGGTGGCCATACCCTACGCCTGTTAGAGCAGGTATTTGCCACCGGCGAAGCCTACAACGCAACGGGTGCGCCGGCCAATCTGACCATTGAGGGTGTGACGGGCACGTATTATTTTGACCTGACACTGAAACCCCTGCGCAACGAGGTTGGGGCGGTGTATGCCATTCTGCAAACGGCCATTGACGTATCCGAACAGGTGCTGGCCCGCCGGAAGGTAGAAGCCGCTCAGGCCGATTTGTTCCAGACCAACCAGCGATTGACTTTAGCTTTAGACGCCGGGCAGTTGGGGTCTTACGAACTCGAACTCGAAACGGGGCTGATGATCTGTACGCCCCAGTGCAAAGCCAACTACGGACAAACACCCGATGCCGTTTTTAACTTCCCGGACCTGCTGAACATAATTGTTCCTGACGACCGGGACCGGGTGCAACAGGCCGTGGCCCACGCGGTTGAGACCCGGACCACCTACCATGCCGAATACCAGGTCTGGTGGCCCGATGGCACCCCGCACTGGCTGAAAGCATCCGGTCAGCCCATTTATCAGCTTGATGGTCAGCCCATTAAAATTGTTGGCGTTACACAGGACATTACCGTGCAACGGATGGCGCGGGAGGATCTGGAACAGCAGGTGCAGAAGCGAACCGAGGAATTGGCCGCTACCAACGAAGAACTATCCGCTACTAACGAGGAATTGGCCGCCAGTAACGAAGAAACCGTTGCGGCCAATAATGAATTGTCGGCCATCAACAGCCTGCTGAGCCGCTCCAACAGCAACCTCGAAAAGTTCGCTTACGTGGCCTCGCACGATTTACAGGAGCCGCTGCGCAAGATTCAGGCCTTCGGTGATCTGCTCAAAAGCCAGTACGCCAGTCAGTTGGGTGATGGCGTTGCCCACCTGGAACGGATGCAGGCAGCGGCCAACCGCATGTCTACCCTGATTCGGGACTTGCTCACCTACTCGCGCATTGCTACCCAGCAGGAAAGGATCGATACCGTACCGCTGACCGATGTACTGACTACCGTGCTGACCGACCTGGACCTGCGCATCCAGGAAACCGAAGCCACCGTTAGTTTTACTGAGGATCTCCCGGCCATTCAGGGAGACCGGTCGCAGTTGGAGCAGCTTTTTCAGAACCTGCTCAGCAATGCCCTGAAGTTTCGCCGGGCCGATGTGAAACCCGTTATTCGCATAGCTTACAGGCTGGCCTTCCAGAACGAGCTGCCCCCCACGGTGAAGCCGGTCCGCACGGCTGCGCTTTATCACTGCATCGAGATAATTGATAATGGGATCGGCTTTGACGAGAAGTACGTAGACCGCATTTTCCAGGTTTTCCAGCGGCTGAGCGGGCGAAACCAATACGCTGGCACCGGCATTGGCTTAGCCATCTGCGAAAAGGTAGCGGCTAATCATGGCGGGGCCATCACGGCCAGCAGCCAGCCCGGTGCGGGGGCAACGTTTACCCTATACCTGCCAACCGACCGGCCGGTTAAGCGCCATTTCACCCGCTGAGTTGGCCCCACCAAACAATCGGCCGGCTGTTAAAACAGCATTGCGCTGCTAATGATGCTGTTCGTAATGTGCCCGCAACAAGTCCTCGCCGAAGTCGTTGGTGAGGTCGCGCACGATGGTGTGAATGTGGTTGGCGTTGGTCTGCGTGTTGTCGTACTCAATAAGCAGCATGGGGCCGTGAATGCGGTAGTACCAGCCCTTTCCGTCGCCCAGTTCCGGCGTTAAATCGCCCGCCCAGGCAAAGCGCAATTGCTCCAGTCCGGCCTTTTCGATGCGGCCCAACTGCTGTTTGGCGAGCGTAACGCGGTAGTTAGTCAGGTACACCTGCAACAGGTTCAGAAAAAGCGGACGCTGTTCGGCGGTCATCTCCGACAGGGGTAAACCATCCATCCGTTCCATGGACGCTTTGCGGCTGTTGCCGGTCACGATTTCGTGAAATGCCACCGGCTCAATTACGGCTTTTTTTCGCTGCGCTTCCGTCAACGTGTTCAGCAGGGCGAAGGCCAGTTCGGTTTCCTGCCGTAGAATCTGTTTGCCCTTCTGCGGCATGTCGGCCCGGACCTCGCCGGGATTGCTGCCCATAAACATCGGCGATACGGCCAGCACCTGCCCCGTCAGCGACGAGAAATTCAGCGATAAATGATGCCCTTCCACACGCCAGCCCCACGGATTGGTGGTACTCGCCGGATCGCCGAAGATGGTGAAGGCGTAGTTGGACGGGTCGCGGTACGTATCGGTATCGGTCCGTTTTTCAATGAACCGCAGCACGTTTTCCATCGCCATGATACTCGTTGCCTTGTCGTAGCCCGACTGGCTCAGACCAGTTTTAAGCAGACCCATCGCGTGCCGCTGCTGGTCGGGGGTCATCTGTTTCAGGGGCAAACCCTTTCGGGCGCGGGGAACGAAGTGCCAGTTGTAGCGCTCATCGTCGGCGAAGGGATAAATGGCTGCCTGGCGCTGCTCCGGTGTCAGTAGTTGCAGAAAGGTCTGTACCGAATCGGCCATGTCATCTTTTACCCGCTGCTGCCGGGCCGTGGGTGTTTTGGTCTGCGCCGTAGCAACAGTGGCCGTACTGGTAAGAAGCAGGCAGAAAAGGAGCGTTTTCATGGGCGGTCGTTGTGTAGCAGCAAAAGGAAGCGGGGCATCGGTTTCTACCGGTATGCATTTGCTCTCCTGGTGTCTTTTGTCATCCTGAAGCATGAAAGATCTTAGCGATTTGGTACCAAAGATCCTTCATGCTTCAGGATGACAAAAAACATCCCTACAACTCCCGAATCCGAATGGCCCGGAACCAGACTTTTTCTTTGGGGCTGTGGTTTTGAAGGGCGATTTTTCCGGTGGCGTGGGGCGTGGCGTACAACCAGTCGGCAAACTTGCTTTTAGCGACCATCGCTTTCCAGTCGTCGCTGCCGTAGGTGTAATCGACCACTTTCTTGCCATTCAGGTAATGCTCGATGTGGTTGTTACTGACCAGAATACGGCCTTTGTTCCACTCCCCAACCGGTTTCAGCAGCGACAGATTCGTGGGAGCGATCAGCCCGTAATCGGCACCGGTCAGTTGGTTGTCGGCTAACCGGAAATCGGCATTGGCCGCGTCGCGCCAGCCTTTGTCGTCGATGATCTGAAACTCCGGTCCCGACATATAGGTGGTCTTCAGGTCGGGCCGGTCAGCGACTTTGTAAATGACGCCACTGTTGCTGCCCGCCGGAATCCTGAACTCGAACTCCAGGTCGAAATCGCCGTATTCTTTGTTGGAAACCAGATCACCCCCGGTACCGTCGGGCGTCAGTGCCCCGTTTTCGATGGACCAGCCCACCACGCCGTCTTTATGGTAGCTGTGCCAGCCGGTGATGCTTTTGCCGTCGAAAAGTGTTGTCCATTTATCAGTCTGCCGGAGCGAAAGCAGGGTCGAGAGGGTCACAAGGGCGAGGGTGCTCATCCCTAAAAGTCGAGATTTCATCGGAGTCGGGGGAGTTGAGAGGATTTATACCGGATAAAGCAGATTCGGCTGATTGTTTAACCGTGGGAACGCAAAACCGGCTACCGGCTCAGAAACGTTTCCTGATTCGGTAGCCGGTTTTGCACTGCAATTTATTATAGTCCGTCCGTCGATTTATAGTCCGTGCGGTCGGTGCCGGCCAGCATGTTTTCTTCCATCGTGCTGCTTTCATCTACCGGCTCGTGGGGCTGCTGCATCTGAGCCGCTTCATTGGGGCGTTCGCCGGGCTGGTAGCTATCATCGTCTTTGGCATCCACGTCGTAGGGCCGCGCCGACCGTCCCGCGTCGGGTTTGTTCTTCATGCCCTCATCGTCAATGCCCGGCGTGGATTCGCCCGGCGAGACAGACCCGCCCACGGATGAAGTATACGTAACAAAGCCAATCCGTTCCGGCCCGTGCGGATACTCCGGTTGTCCCGGCTCTACCGGCTCGGTAATGTCGGGTCGGGGCGAGGTAGGCGAACCGGGAAGCTCGGGAATCTCCGGGCTGTAGGGCACCGGCTCCACCGGCGATGGTGCGTCGGGGATGGCCGGTGGGGTAGTGCTGGGGTCGGGGTAAGTCGGCATCGGGTCGATCTGTGGCATCATCATCGACACCGTGAACGTTTCGGTTACGTTCAGGTCGCTGCCATTAGCCTGCACCCGGTCGTTGGGTGTGTCGTCGGTTTCGGTGCTGGTGGTCAGGGGGGCATCTTCGCTCGGCAGGCCGGTTTCGACGGTATCACCCGCGTCGGGGTTGCCGGTCAGCTCCGCTTCGGCCATTGGGTTTTCAGGCATGTTCGCCGGGTCGATCACGTCGGTACCGCGCAGGGCGGCCGCCGATGTTTCGTATTGTACGCCTTCGTTGCCCTGAAGGCCGCGCTCTTCGTCGCTGCCCGTTCTGTTGTTCAGCAGCTGATCGTCGGTTACGTCGTCGTGGGTATCGCCAATGGGGGTCAATTTGCCGTCGACCAGCTTAACCATGCTGGCTTCGGCCCCATCCATGCTGTATTTAGTATCGGCAAAATCTTCGTCTTTGATGAGGTTCGCACTTTGTGAACCGTCTGATAAACTTTCCATACGCGTTGGGAGTGTTAGTGTGCCTGAATAACCGACCCTCGCCGAAAAGGTTTTGCCGTTCGTCACAGGCCCCGGTGCCGGGAGAAACGGGCATAAAAAAGGCCGGATTCACGAATCCGGCCTCATCAAATGGGCGTAACGTTTATTTTCCGCCGAATAGCCTTGCCCAGAAACCCTTGGCTTCTGCTTTTACTTCCGTCTTTACCGCTGCTGCTTCTGTCTTCGCTGTCGTTTTTACGTCCGTGACCTTCGCTTCGGCAACAGCGGCTTTTTCAGCAACGGTTTCCTTAACGTCGTCTACTTTCCCGGCAACCTCCGTGCCGAGCGTATCGGCCTTCACTTCGGCCGCCGTTATTTTTTCCGACGCGGCTTCTTTGCTGTCGCTTAGTTTGGCCGCGGCCGCTTCTTTCAGATCGTCTAATTGCTCACCGGCGGCATCTATTCGTTCTGCTACGGCTTCTTTGAACTCATCAAATTTGTCGGAGAGCTGATCTTTCAGTTCGTCAAACCGGGCGGGCATATCGTCCAGCTGATCGGCGGCTGCTTCTTTCAGGGCATCGAACTTGACCGTGGCTGCGGCCATTGTTTCGGCGGCTGCTACCTGTAACTCCCCTGCTTTCTCAGCAATCGCATCTTTGGCAATCACGAACTGCTCGTCCGCCCGGGTTTTCAGGGCGTCGAGGTCGATGTTGTCGGTGATCTCCGAAATTTTGTTGACAGCCTGATCTTTGAGGTCATCCAGTTTGTCGACAACGTCATTGAACTGGTCCACGGCCGCTACTTTCAACGTGTCGAACTGGCTGGCGGCTTCGTGAGCGGTTTCTTTGGTCGCATCGCCCGCATCGGCAACTTCCGCTTTAACGGTATCAGCCGCGTCGTGTGCGGCTTCTTTCGTATCCGCGATCACCGCCTGAGCGGTTTCCTTAGCCGACCCGGCGGCTTCAACGGCTTTATCCTCGATGGTATCAACGGCGTCGTGGGCAGCCACTTTCGTGTCGGCGACTATTTCTTTCGTCGTTTCCGTAACCTTGTCAGCGGCTTCGTGCGCTGCGGTATCGGCTTTGGCGGCAGTCTCCCCGGCAACTTCTTCGGCGTGGTCGCTGACTTCGTTTACAGTTTCCGTTGCGGCTGCGGTGGCATCAACCGTTTTGTCGACAGCGTCGTGGGCGGCTGCACTGGTGGCATCAACAGCGTCGTGGGCTTTTTCGGCTACTTTATCTGCGTTCTCGTTCATTGCGTTTCTCTGAATGGTTTGATAATCAGCCGAAAAATGACGAGAAACGGGCGTTTTTCCAAACGCTGGCCCTTTGTGGTTCGTGGTTTATAGTTCGTAGTTATCTGCCGGCGGAACTACAAACAACAAACCATGAACTCACCCCCCCAGTCTCCGCACCAATAAACTATTCACCAAGTCGAACAGGGGCGCGGGTTTCATGGTGCGCCAGTTGACAATGTCGTCCAGCGTGCCGCCGAAGTTGATGTAATAATCGAGGTGGTATTTTTTCCATTCGCGCTCCACGAATTCCGGCGACCGGACGGCGGCAATCCAGCCATCTTCCACATCCTCGAACCACTCTTCGTAATAGCTGTCGTCGGAGCCGTGGAAGTTGAGAATGTTCTCGCAGATGAGCACAAAATGCCGGATGCCTTCCTGCACGAGCGGGTCAATTACCTGCCGTTTCAGGTACATGATGTCGTTGTGCAGCGTGTCGTTCCACTCGCCGAAGAGTTCGATCACCACGAACTTGCGGTCGTAGTTGGCAAACAGAATCTTGCAGTACAGCGTTTCGGAGCCGATTTCGTCCCAGAGCGGGTGAATGTAGTAGCCGTAAATGTCGTTTTCGTATTGGGTCAGGTTGTACTCACGACCGTAGAAGGGTGACCGCTCATCGCGGGAGGCCACGTAGTATTTCTCCCAGTTGTAAAAAGGCTCAATATCCTGCATAACAAGTGAACGTTGGGTAGTACCATCGGGTTGGTTTCCGAAAAAACAACGGTCAGAACGGGTGGAATGTTACCCATCGTCAGCGTTCAGGCAGAAATGACTAACCCCGCTTCACGTACCGCCACGACATGAACGCCACCACCGCCAGACACCCCCCAAACCACACGAACGGCAACCGTAGATCCACCACCGACAGCAATCCAAACACCAGTGTGGTAGTCAGGCTGGCGATACCCTGTAGGGCCTGATTCATGCCGAAAATTTCGCCCCGGTCTGTTTCGTCGGTCAGTTGCGCCATCAGCCCCTCGATTAGCCCCTGAATCAGCGACAGGGTCAGGCAGTCGAGGGTAAGCAGGATGTAGAGCCACAAAACCGATGTGCCCACCAGGCCATACCCCGCCAGCACGGGAAAGCCCAGCAGGGCCAGCCAGAAAATGGACCGGCGCTGGTTGATGCGGTCGGCAATGAACCCGTAAAACCCGTAATTGATACCGATGCTCAGGGCACCGAAAAACATGAAAAAATAAGCGATGTGCCGGGCATCGAACTGTAGGGGACCGAGGCTGACATAGGCCACAAAATAATAGTAGTAACCCGTGCTGAGGGTCAGAAACACCTGCATCAGCACCAACTGGCGCAGCCCCGGCCGCTGGCGGTCTTTGGTGCGCATCCGCTGCCAGAGCAGCGGTATGTTGATAGCATTGATTAATTCGGTTTTGAGTTCCGCCGTGGTTACGCCCGTACGTTGCGCGTGGGTCTCGCGCAGGAGCAAACTGAGCAGAATGTTCAGGGCCGATAAACTGACCGACAGCCCCACCACGTATTCCGTTTGCTGGTGGGCGGGTACGTTAAAAACCGTCAGCAATACCCCCGCAGCCGCCGGACCAATCACGAACCCCAGCGATACGATGGCTCCTTCGATGCCTATATTCTTGAAAAGCTGGTCGGTGGGCGAAATGTCGGTGATGGCCGAACGAACGGTCGCGTACATGCCGTTGGTGAGGCCGTCGCTCAGGCGGTTGGCGAAAAAGAGCCGCGCCCGAACGGGCAGCAGCAGGCAGTCGGCCAGAAACGTGCCGATGGCGGAGACGATAAAAATGGGTCGTCGCCCGTAGCCGTCGGAGAGTTTGCCGAGTAGTGGAGCCGAGAACAGTTGAACGCCCAGAAACACAGCCGTACCGACCGACAACCAGACCTGTGGCTCGCGCAATCCCCGCACGAATTCCGGCATCACCGGCCCGATCACCGACCCGACAATGACGTCGATCAGGATAATTCCGTAAATCAGCAGCAGTCGGCGGTCGGTGGGCATGGCAGGGAAAAACGGCGGTATTGTTGGGCGAAAAAGGGGCGGTTGAACGCGCAAAAGTAGCCAAAAGCAACGGTTCGGCCCGTGTCTGAGCCGACAGTACCGGTAAACAGTTAACCCCTTAACGGGCGTTATTGACGTACTTGCCCGAAAGTAGTACCGCTATGATGACGATTGAAGACGCCTTGAAATTGGTTTTTATCCGGGTAGAGGGCTGGCTTAAATTAGCCATCGGCCACCTGCCCGATCTGTTTCTGGCCGTTGCGGTGGTGTTCTTATTTACCCGACTGGCCCGGTACTGCCAACAGGTCGTGGTGCGGAATCTGAACCGGGTGAGTGACAACCCGGCCCTGGTGAACCTGACCGGAACCGTGGTGCGGATAGCCGTCTCCAGTATCGGCCTGTTTTACGCGCTTGGTCTGGTGGGCCTGGATAAAACCGTGACCTCGCTGCTGGCCGGGGCCGGGGTGGTGGCGCTGGCCATCGGGTTTGCCCTCCAGGACCTGACGGCCAATTTCATTTCCGGCACCATCATCGCGCTGCAACGTCCCATCCAGGTAAACGACGTGATCGAAACCAATGGCTACACCGGCCGGGTGATTTCGATCAAACTGCGGTCGATCGTGCTGGATAATTTTTCGGGACAGACCATCGAACTCCCCAGCAAAGACGTTTTTCAGAAGCCCATCGTCAACTACACCCGCTCCGGCGAACGACGCATCGAACTCAGCGCGGGCGTTTCCTACGCCGACGACCTCGATAAATCACAGCGGATTGCCACGGAGGCTATTGGCCAACTGCCGTTTCTGCGGGCCGGTAAATCAATTGAGATGCACTACCGCGCCTTTACCCTCGACATGGTGCAGTTTTACGTCTGGTTTTGGATCGACCCGGCCAAAACCAATCCGGCGGTGGCCACGAGTGAAGCCATCAAAACGCTGAAAAAATCCTTCGACGCCCACAACATTCTGATCGTGTTTGCCCCCTACACGCTGGACCTGAAACAGCGCATCCGGCAGGAGCGGGCGGCCGAAACCAATTTGCCAACGGGTAGTGCGCCGGTCAATGAGACCGCACCCGTTTCGTAGCCCGACCGGTATTTTGGCTGGCATCTAAAGTCAGCACCGTCTTCAGAATCCCTGCCCAGATGGCGTAGCCGATTGCGTTCATGTGCAGGCTGTCTGCCTTGAAAATGTCGGGGCGGGGGCGTCCGTTTGCTCCCAGCATGGCCGGACCCACGTCGATGAAGCGCAGTTTTTTGTTTGTTTGGGTAAACGCTTTCACCAGGCGGTTGGTCCGTTGCATAGCCGACCAGTTGCTCCAGCGCGACGGCGACGGCTTGATGGAGACGAAATAAATGGTGGTTTGTGGCAGCCGCTTCTGCACCATCTGTACAAACTGGGTATAGGCTGCGGCAAACTGTTCCGGCGTTTGCGGGTGATTACCGTTGTTGAGATCATTGTCGCCCGCGTACACTAAAATGCGGCCGGGGCGGTACGGAAACAGAATGCGGTCGGCGTAATAACTCACTTCGGGCAAGGTCGAACCGCCAAAGCTCCGGTTGAGTACCGGAAACGGAGCTAAATCGGTTGAGAGGGTTTGCCAGAATCGGAAACTCGAACTGCCGATAAACAGGATTGGGTTAGCGGGCTGGCCCTGCACGGAGTCGCTTCGCTCAAAAGCACTGATCTCACGCTCGAACCGGTTTAGCGAATAGTCGGGCGTGTATGCCAGCGGGCGGGCTAATGGATGCTGCGCAAATACTGAACCCGTCAGTAGAAAGAAGCAGGTGACAAATCGGATCATTGGACTTCGTTAAACGAATTGGATAACTATACGTCAGGCATTTGTCGGAGGGGATTATTCCCGGTTGGATGCCTTGAACAAACCAAACGCGGCTAATTGAACGGGGGCTTTAGCTTTCGTAACGGTGAAGCGCACTTTGGTCGTGGTAACCGCCGGAAAGCGCAGCAGCCGTTTGTAGCCGACGGTGGTAAAGGGCCGAATAACCTGCCAGGCCTTACCGTCCCAATACTCTATTTTGCCCATTTCTAACCGCTGCCCGTCGGCAATGTTTTCCTGAATCATTGCCCGGTCGAAGGTGGTGGGCTTTTGCAGCTCAATCAGCAGCGGCTGGTTTTCGGCGATGGTCAGGGCGGTACGGAGTGCATTGTCCGTGAGTTGTGCCGGGGCGTGGCGGTCAGCCAGATTGGTCCCGAACGTTTCGTTTAAAATGCTCCGAAATGCCCGCAGACTTGCCAGGTCCGGTTCCGACAGCAATCCTTCGCGGTTGGGGGGCACGTTGAGCAGCAGTAAACTATTCCGTCCGACGGACTGGTAGTACAGATCGACTAAATTTTTCCCGGACCGGACTTTGTCATCTTCGGCGGGGTGATAAAACCAGCCGGGCCGGATCGACACGTCTGTTTCGGCGGGCAGCCAAACCGTTCCGTTAGGGTCGCCGGTGTTTAGGTATTTTGCGTCGGCTTTTCCGGGCGCCATCCCCTCCGTGTTGATCGTCGACCAGCAGGTTTCGCCCGCGTTGCCCGCTTCATTACCTACCCAGCGCACGTCCGGTCCCACGTCCGAAAACATTACGGCCTTGGGCTGCAACTGCCGGACTAAGTCCCAGAACCCGGCAAAATCGTACTGCATGTCGCGGGCGTTTTCGCCCTTGGCCCCGTCGAACCAGACTTCCGCTACGTCGCCGTAGTTAGTCAGTAATTCACGCAGTTGATTTTTGTAGTAGGTGTTGTACTGATTGGTGCCGTAGCTGGGTTCGTGCCGGTCCCAGGGCGAGAGGTAGAAGCCGAACCGCACGCCGAACTCCCGGCAGGCCGCAGCAAACTCGCCCACCACATCGGCTTTTCCGTTGCGCAACGGGCTGTTTTTAACCGAATGTTCCGTGTAAGCCGATGGCCACAGGCAGAAACCATCGTGGTGTTTGGCCGTCAGGATGGCTGTTTTAAAACCCGCTTCTTTCAAAGCCTTCACCCACTGCCGGGCATCGAGCCGGGTGGGGTTAAACAACTGCGGAGACTCTGTACCATCACCCCATTCTTTATCGGAAAAGGTGTTGACCGTAAAGTGCAGAAACGCCGTCGTTTCCCACTGCTGCCAGGCCAGTTGACGGGGTGTTGGCCGGGGCATCGACTGGGCAAAGTCTGCCAGCGGTAAGAGCGTGAATAAGGTTAGAAACAGGACTGAACGCATACAAATGGTCTGGTTGGTCTCAGGGCAAAGACGTGGACTGCAATAATCGGTATAGTTGCGTACAGTACCGCCCGTTCGGTTGGACGGTCCATTAAAAAAACTGTTCGGGCTGGACTTAACCAAACAGATAAACAGCCATTGCCACCCGTAAGCTAACAGAAAAAAGACCGGTCAACGTCCCGCTATCAGAGCAGAGCGTTGGCCGGTCGTAAGCCGTCTGTCCAATATTCGCTGGGGTGAACAGGCAGCGGGGAAGGGATTTTAAAGGTTCATGCCGCCCGATACCTCGATTCGCTGCGCGTTGATCCAGCGGGCTTCGTCGGTGCACAGAAACGCGACCACGCCCCCAATATCGTCCGGCAGGCCCACCCGGCCCAGGGCGGTTGCGCTGGCAATGTGCTGGTTCACCTGCGGGTTGTCGCGTACAATGCCACCGCCAAAGTCGGTTTCAATCGCGCCCGGTGCCACCACGTTGACGGCAATGTTCCGCTTGCCTACCTCCTGCGCCAGGTACCTCGTGAAGGTTTCGATGCCGCCCTTCATGCTCGCATAGGCTCCGTAGCCCGGCCCGACAAACCGCGCCAGACCCGACGAAAGATTGATGATTCGCCCCCCGTCGTTGAGAAGCGGCAACGCCTTCTGGGTCAGAAAAAAGACCCCTTTGAAGTGAATATTCATCAGGTGGTCAAAATCGGCTTCGGTCGTGTCGGCAATAGCGGCATAGCTGCCCGTTCCGGCATTGTTAATCAGAAAATCGAACTTGTCCGTATGGAAGGTGGCATGGAGCGCATTGGAAACCTGTGCAAAAAAAGCATCGAAACCCGCCGTACTGGCCGTGTTCAGTTGCAGGGCTACCGCTTTCCGGCCGCCCGCTTCAATCTCGGCGACTACCGCCTGAGCATCGTCGGCCTGACTGTTATACGTCAGGATTACGTCGATGCCTTTGTGAGCGAGACTCAGGGCCATATTTTTTCCCAGACCCCGGCTACCACCGGTAACGAGGGCAATTTTAGTGTTATCTGGCATGATTTTACTGGTTTGATTGTCTGTGATAAATTATTTACTGGCCATTCATGCGGGCGAAGTACTCATCCAGTTCCTGCCGTGAAGCCAGCCGCCGGGTTTCGGATGTGCCGTAGCCGATTTCGGTGGCTCCCGTTGCCAGGCCGGCCATTACGCTGTCGGCATACTCGGCTAAGGGAACACCAAAGGAGTGATCGGTGCCGCCCAGTTCGGTGTGTACCGCCGGTGGAATCACCTCAATTACCTGTACCGTCGTACCGGCCATCTGTGCCCGCAGCGATTGCGTGTAGGAGTGAATAGCCGCTTTGGTGGCGCAGTAAATCGGCACCCGCGCCAGTGGAGCAAAGGCCAGCCCGGACGATACGTTGATGATGACCGGCTGAAGCTGCTGCCCTAAATGCGCGCCAAACAGCGAAGACAAATGAATGGGTGCTTCGAGGTTGATCGCGATTTCGACGGCACGGGTTGCCCAGTCTTCGGTCGCGTCGGCGAGTTGCACCTCCCGCTGAATACCCGCATTGTTAATCAGCACGTTCAGTTGCGGACACTCGGCAACGGCCCACTCGAATAGCCGCTGCCGCTCGGAGGCCCGGGCCACATCGCAGACCAGCGTCCGCAGGCCGGGCAAACGGCTGGCCGCAGCCGCTAATCGGGTCGCATCACGGCCACAAATCAGCACGGTATTGCCCGCTGCGTGAAATCGTTCGGCCAGGGCCAGGCCAATGCCTGCGCTGCCGCCCGTCAGTAAAATGGTGTTATGAGATAAATTCATTGTTTGCGGGGTTGATGACCGCACAAAGGTCGGCATCAATTTGGGATTCCCGGTTGCAAACATCAATCCAATGCTTGCGTAATTCAATCCTGCGGGTTTAGGCCCGGCAGGCAATCGGCGAAACGGCCGCGTGCTTTTTGAAGAAGTTTGAGAAATGCGATGCCTCGGCAAAACCTAAACAGTAGGCAATTTCGGCGATTTGCCAATCGGTCTGTTTCAGCAAAATCTTCGCTTCCTGAACCATCCGGCTGCTGATGAGGTCGGTGGTGGTCCGGCCCGTACTCTCCTTCAGCACTTTGTTGAGATGATTCACATGAATGGCCAGGTGATCTGCGTATTCCTTCGCCGAGCGCAGGGTCAGCCGCTGACGGGGTGACTCAATCGGAAACTGCCGCTCCAGCAACTCGATAAACAGCGACGACACGCGGGCCGATGCGGTATGCGACGGATAAAGTGAGGTGGCCGGTTGCAGCTTCTGCCCGTAATGAATCAGTTCCAGCAGGTAGGCCCGCAGCAGGTCATATTTGTACACGTAGTCGGACGTTATTTCTCGCTGCATCTTTCTGAAAATCAGCGATATTTCAGCGAAATCGTCATCGGTTACCGAAAAAACAGGATAGCCGCCCGGTCTGAAAATAGGCAGCTCGTCCAGTACGATACCACTCTGGATGTGGCTTAGAAACGCATCGGTGAAGATGCAGAAATACCCCGACTGATTGGTGTCCTGCGGTACGTAATGGTAGGGTACCTTCGGCGTGGCAAACAACAGCGCATTCCGGTCGATGTCGATTACTTTATCGGCGTATTCGGCGCGGTTGCGGCCACAGATCAGGCTGATTTTATAGTAGGCCCGCCGGTTGTAGGGCATAACCGGTTTTTGCCGGAGCTGACGGTGCAACTCGTCGATGCTGAAGACGTTGAAATGACCAATCTCGGTATGGATACCCGGCGGCAGAAAATCCCGGATGTCTACCGCATCGTCGGCGGTAATCTGCTGATAGAATTTTTCGACAGAGGTAGTATCCATAAGAGAGCTGGCTTGTGAAATTCAAAGGTAAGCGTTTTCTCCCGCTGCTATTGAATCAACAAAAAAAGTCGCTGTCAGGATGACCGGTAGGCCATTTCGTAGATGGATTTGGCGTGGGGTCCGAGAAATACCCGGGCATAAATCCGAATCAGGGCCAGGCCGTCGATGATAAAACTCAGGGAGACAAAAGAGGCCAGTATCACCTGATTTTCGTGGATATGCGTAAAGATCAGGTCTTCGCCGATAAACGTCGGCGTGATGGGAAAACCCGACATGCCTAAACAGCACAGCAGAAAAATGAACGCCAGTTTAGGGTGCTTGTAGGAATGGCCGTGAAACTGTTCCAGACTGATAGTGGTCTCCAGCCGCATGAGCTGGCTCAGGCAGAAAAATCCGACGATTCCCGACACAATAACACCGCTCAGGTAAAGCAGCGTCTGATCAAATTTAAAAGGCTCGTTGACTGAAATGGCCAGTGCTACCCAGAAGTGATTCAGCATAATCAGCGTCCAGCTCATCCGGGTTTTTTTGCGCTCGGTAAACGCTTTCAAGACCATCAATAAGCCAATAAAAGCAAAAAATACCGGCAGGTAGGCTTCTGCGTAGTCGGGAAGCAGGGCTTCGTTGTACAAACAAAACAGGCCGATAACGTACATCGGTGCCAGGTAAATAAATACCCGGTTAACCGTTAAAAAATTGAGCCTGTTGCCCATCATTTTCATTGGATTCCACAGGCAGCGGTACATCAACGAATCCAGATTGAACTCCTTAATGCACAGCATGTAAAAGGTGTACGCTATCTTTTTGGGGTATGAACTCTCCATAGATCGCTGCCGCGAAGAGAATGTATAAAACTGCTCCCGAATCAGGTAACTCACCGCCGATGGCGACACCAACAACTGATACGTCCGCAGGAAAGCGTTCCCCGCAAAATGGATGAGTGCCAGGGTCTCAAAACCGGCCGCTACTTCGATAAAAATAATCCCGATCTGCGAAATGGAGCCGTACGCAATCTGACTCTTAACCGACGATTGCACCCGCGCAATACCCGTAGCAATCACCGCCGTAGTCAGTCCTAACAATGCCGTCAGGATGCGTATCGGTGCCTGATGTTCCCAGAACGGATACGTCCGCAGCAGGAGGAAAACGCCTAAATGTACCGACAGCGACCCGTAGAAAATGGCACTCGACGGGGTTGGCCCTTCCATGGCGCGGGGCAGCCACGACGAGAACGGCAATTGGGCCGATTTAGCCGCAGCCGCAATCAGCAGCATCAGCGAAATAAACACGCCGATTAAACTATGCGCCTGCAAACCCGAATCGACCAACTGGAAATTAGTCAGCTTCAGAAATGTAATGTTTTCGTGCCACAGGTGATGACTCATCCACATGGCCAGGATCAGGCCGACGTCGCCCGTGCGGTAGATCGAAAAAACTTTTACCGCATTTTTCACTGGCAGGTACCGGTCCCGATAAAAGGCAATGAGCAGAAACGAAGAGATACCGAGAATCTCCCAGCCGATGAACAGGGTTTCGAGATTGCCCGAAAAAATAGCCAGGTTGTACCCTACATAAAAGAACAGGATTGTGTTGAAAAAACGCTTATAGCCGCTTTCCCGGTGCATGTAGAACCGGCTGTAAATGGTGACCAGAAACGTTAGAAATGCCCCAACCAGCAGATAGGTTACCGTAATTTTGTCGAAATAAAAGTCGACCAGAAATTCGTAGCCGTTGGTGCGCAGCAGCAGAACATCCTTCAGATTAAGCGTTGGGTGACCATCGGCCAACCAGAAACCCGTGAATACCACCGCACTCAATAAATGCAAACCGACAACCCAAAAAGCGGTACCCGAAATCAGCGTTTCCTGCTTCGCCGGAATCAGCAAACTCAGCAGAAAACCAGCCAGTGGCACTAAGATAAAATAATGAAGCAGCGACGTCATGTGGATGGGGCTTAATCGAGGAGGTAAACCGGCAGGTTGTCGAGCGTGGACTCGAGGAGCGGAACCACATCGGACACTGCATCGAGGTGTTTGGTCAACGGTTCATACCGGCTGAAGGCCCCGTCTTTGAACCGAAACAGCCCCCGCGTTTCGGGGTGGACAACCACTAAATTTACCCACTCGTTGATAAACCATTCGTAGGTGGTATCCAATCGCCTGATCGTCTCCAGTACCACGTCCGGAAAGTGCTCCACAATGAACAGCATACGAACCGGGTCGTGTATCTCGATCATCTGGCTCGGCAGACCGGGCCGTAAGTCGCCGTCGATGCCGTTGGCAACCCCAAAAAGACCCATCACGTTGTGGGGTAATTTGGTGCCCGCCCCTAATTTCTGATTGTCGACGCGGGAGAAATAATATTCGAGGTTAACGCCCCCGCAAACCGACGTGGCTGCTCCCAGAATGCTGCCCAGCAACTGTCCATTGGCGTCAATCGAATAATCGTAGGAGTTCAGAAAGGGACGCCGATCCAGGAACAGCCCCTTCGACAGGGACCGCTGACCGATGATGCAGAGCGCGTTGGTGGCGTGGTTGAGTTCGGGGCGCGGTTCAAACAGCGACACCGAACGCGTACGGATAGCCTCGTGGATTTTCTCCGGCGTTTGGTGGCTGTCGATGGACGCAAACCGGCGCGACCGTTCTTTGGCGTTCAGGTCCAGTGCCTGATGGAACGTAACCTCGTTTTTGCTGTGGCGTTCGGCGTTTCCCGGCGTCAGGAGATCGTCATCGAAAAACACAATGTCGTCGCGGGTGGTATCGTGCAGACCGCCTATAAACTGTGTTTCGGCCGGAATCACGATGCCCCGCGTGGCCAGCGTTTCCCGTACTTTCGGGTGATTGGCCATGTAGCTGACGACCCGCGCGTTTACCGAACCCGCCCGGCCCGCGCAGGCCCCGCAATCATAAGCTGCATAGTGTGGATTGTTCACGCTGCTCGATCCGTGCCCGATCATGTACACAATCGGCGCAAAATCCCGGATCAGCCCGATGCTTTTCAATAAACCTTCGACCCGTTGCACCATCTCATCAATGGTAAAGCCGATTTGCAGGTTGTTCTCGATGTTATCGGGCCGGGTGTTTTCGATGGTCAGTTTCGCAAACTTATCCATGTGCCGGAACGACGAGGCCGCAGCGGGCGACATGGTTGGCCGGAAAACCGTGAGGGCCAGCCGGAACGCCGACCAAAAACCCAGTGTCTGCGAAATCAGGTAGCCGCTGTGAAACGACTGCCCGCCTTTGCTGAAGTTCAGGTCCTGCCCGCGTTTGCTTTTCTTGCCAACTTCCTTGATCAGAAATTTGGGCGTTACCGGGACCGGGCACACCTTGTCGTAGAACAGGCCGTCTTCGGGCTGGAAAAAGAACTCGACGTTAAAAAAGCCGGGTGTGCCAAAGGTTTCGCAGGTGGGGTCAATGTGCTCGGTGTACCGCCGGAACGAACACTCCCGGTCGTCGATGCAGAACAGGGCCTGGAAGCTTTTGGGCCCCGCAGGAACCGGCGTCCGCTTTTCGAGTTCGATCCCGGCCAGCACCTCATCGTAGTAACTCCATTCGAACGCGTCCTGCCAGATGGTCAGCACCTGGTCTAACTCGGTTTCGGCCACCTCGGCGAACAAATCCGGGGGGCGTTCGGTCAGATGGCTGCTCAGCGGTAACCAGTTTTTGCCCAACTGCGCATCGAGGGCGTCTATTTCCAGCAGCAGTTCAAACACGACCAGGTCGTGCATGGACATTTTTCGCTGGTCGAGCAGGGTTTGGGGCTGATCTTCTACCGTTGATACCATACCCGACCATCCCTGGTGCGCAAACTGCTGATCGAACAGGTATTGTTTGTACAGCAGCTCGTCGCCCACCAGAATAGCCAGCAGGTCGGCGATTTCACAGCTGCTTTTCAGCAGCAGTTCCTTCGCACGCCTGGTCCGGAAGAAACTGGTGAACGTGTTCTGCTCCATTTCCCGGATGGCCGACAGAAAGCTTTTGTCCCGCACCGGAAAGCTCCAGATGGCGATGCCCTGGTCCAGATAACTGCACAAAATCCGGAACAGCAGGGGATGAACAAGCGCATCCAGATCGGTGCGGTACCCTTTTTTCCAATTGGACCGCAGGGCACCGATGCGCGGAGCAGGTGCTCCCCCATAGCCGGTAGTAAGGGTCTTCTCTAACCACTGACTCCGTTGGGCGGAGCCTTTACGGTCGGTGATGACCTGTTCGAGCACATCCCGGCGAATTTTTCCGGCGGCAAACAGTGCCCGGTATTCGGTCAGGGACAAGGATACTTTATAACCAAAGATTTCGGAAGCACTATGGATCGCCTTGTAGAACTTCAGGTTTTGAAAGGCGTGGAGGGTATTGTGGTGAACAAAGTCTTTCAGCGGAGCCTGAGCGGGTAAAAAGTGCTTTAACTCGTGGAGCACCTCATGCTCATCGAACGGTAACGGCTGGGTTTTCATCGGTTACCTACGGGCTATTGCTGACGTTTCGGCCAAAGGTGACCCGTTTTAATTAAAACACCATTAAACTGACTTTAAAAGCGGCTTAAAAGCCCCGGTATGATGCTACGAAATCTTTTGATTGTCAGGTTGTTAGCATGGATTCTTACAAAGCTTACATCATAGCCCAAACGGCTCCGTCATTACCCGCTTCGGTACCCATCATAAAAAACGTCTCCGCTGGTCCGACCAGTGGAGACGTTTGCATTACAAAAGGCTATACCTTACTCTTTAAGCACCTTCAGCGTCTGGCGCTGGTTGTGGCCAATGGTCTGTAGCAGGAGCAAACCTGCCCCCTGCTGCTGTACATCGAACACCTCCCGGTGCTCGGCTGAACTGGGCTGAATTTGTCGGCTGACGACCACATGCCCCATTATATCCGTCAACTCCAGTTGCAACGACTGCCCCTGAGCACCTGCCACTAACACCGTAATCTCGTTCTTGACCGGATTGCCTAACAACTGCGCCTGCCAGGGGATGACCGATTCCGCGCCGATCCGGGGGCTGCCACCGGTACAGGCCTGCCGGTAGTTCCACACGAAGTAGACGTTGCGGGAGGCCTGATCGGCGATGGGTAGCTCGAACTGGTTCTGGTCGAAGCTCAGGCCGTACTGCACGCCGAGTTGCCCGGTGATGGTGAGGCCGTTGATGAACAGGTCGGGCAGGGCCGGGGTGAAGGTGCCACCACTGT
>JBBQLG010000013.1:0-64716 GCA_038327655.1 Cytophagales bacterium | reverse complement strand
TCCTTCTCTTTAAGAACTTCGAGAACGACTTTGAGCTTGAAGTCGGCGGTAAACTTGCGCTTGGTCTTGCCTTTCATACGGGTCTAAATTTAGCCCGTTATCCAACTTAACAAGTGGTCCTAAATATGGGGCGCACCATATTGTTGTGTCGGTCGTGACCTGGCTAATCGATATGATTGTCAATTAAATAGTTGGCGGGTTATTCGCCACAAAGGGCCGCTGTTCACTGAACGGCGGCCTTTTGTGTAGTAAATCAATTCTGTTTGACGGCCGGTCGAAAAAAAATTCTTATCCATTCCAACCCTTCGGCTGTTTAGTGAATCTTTGGTATATCAACGTTGACCGAGTGGATGAACGCACGTTAGTCGAAGGCTGCCGAAAGCAGGACCGGATGGTTCAGCGACTGCTCTATGAGCGGTATGCCGGTAAACTTTTTGTCGTTTGTAAACGGTACGTGAAGGATACGGATGAGGCTGAAGACGTGTTACAGGATGCGTTCGTGAAGGTTTATCAGCACATTGGTACCTTCCGGGCCGAATGTCCGCTGGAGGCCTGGCTAAAACGCATTGTGATTAACACGGCGCTGAAACACTTGCGGAAACAGAAACCGTGGGAAAATACGGTCGATGTAAACGACTTAGCCCCGATGCTGCCGCAGGCCGACGAAAGTTTGCCCGCGCTGAACTACCAGTACCTGCTGCGATTAGTGCAGGAATTGCCGCCCGGTTGCCGAACCATTTTTAATCTGTACGCCATCGAGGGCTACAATCACCCCGAAATTGCCGATTTACTGGATATTTCGGAAGGTACCTCGAAGTCGCAGTTGTTCCGGGCCAGGGCGTTACTGCAACAGAAGTTATACAACGAAGAACGAATACAGGATGAACACTGATAATCAACCCACTCCCGACGATGCGTTCCGCGATGCCTGGCAACGGGCATTCGACGAAGCCGCCGAAACGCCACCGCCCCGCGTCTGGAATGCCATTGAGCGTCAGTTGGATGCCGGTGACCGGGTCAGAGTGGTGCCGTTGTGGACCCAGGCCCGGCCGTGGCTAACCGGTATCGCGGCCACCGTGGCTCTACTGCTTACCGGCTGGTGGGCCATACACCGGGGAACGGGAACGCCAACGACCCGGCCACTGAGTGCGCGAACGCTCCCGTCGGCAGTCAAAACCCAGGTGTCGACGCAAAGCAGGGACCAACTGGTATCGGGTTTGGCAACTGCAACGCCCCGGACCAGGTCCGGGATGAGTGGCGAAAAACAATATCCCAGCCGTCGCATCGCCGAGACGGTAGGGCCGAATATACCAGCTGGCCTGTTGATCGCGAAAGCAGAACCGGTTACCCCTCAAACAGAATCGGCTGCATCGCTTGAATTACAACAAACTAAAGCGTCAGGCATCAGCCGGTTAACAGCCGTCAGGCCAATGACCGCTCCCGGTCCGGGTAGTCGGATGGAGGTGGCGCATCCGTTAACGGTCAACGCCGTGATAACAACCGGGTCGGTTGCCTTTTCCAGACCGGCTCTCAACGGCCTGACATCATCGTACAATCCGCTGGCAACCGCTGGCGACGAGCGTTCTACAATGATGATTAACAAACTGACCGGTAAGCCGTTCCGAAACCGTACGTTCGCCATTCAGCGGGTGGTGTGGTATCGGAACGACGACCCGTTGATAAGCATACCGGAACAGTCAAAACCGACAACCCGCGAAACATGGGCATCGCTGAGCGTTATGCCCTCTGTGTTCGATCCGGCCACGGCGGTGCGGTCCATATTTAGTTCGGCCGTAGCGTCCAATGCATACAGTTTAGCTGCTGGTTCCAGTACGAGCGCTCCCACGTTTAGCAGTCAGTCGGGTGCCGCCATAACGGTACAGGCAGCGATGGGCAGACAACTCACCGACCGGTGGTCGGTCGAAGGGGGCGTTGGGTACTTGCAGGCCCGTTCGACGGTGATTAGCCCCGTGCAGGTAACGGGTTACGCCGGTGCGCAGACGCTTTATGAAACCGTGGTTAGCCGCCATAGTTCAGTCTTAGCTTCAGCCCTGTATGACCTCAGCGCAAGTCAGGATAAAGGGTATGTGACCCCCCTGTTCCCGTATAGTTCAGGCAGACAGGAGCAGGTACGAAACGACTATACGTACGTGCAGGTGCCGGTGCAGGTCGGGTATCAGCTGCGTCCGCGCCGACGGCTGGGCCTGTCGCTGCTGGGTGGGCTGCTGACCAACTGGTTCTTTCGGAATAATGTTGGCGAGTCATTAGTAGTCAAACCCGGCGACGGCGTTCTCCGGCCTCTAACGGTGGCCGGTACGGCGGGTGCGCGATTCCGGTACCGGTCGTCCCGGCGGTGGTCGGCTTCGCTGGCGGGGGTGTATCAGCAGTCACTGCAATCCGGAACGCTGTCGGATGTAAATTTAACCACCCGTCCGCGTACGATTGGCGTTAGTGTTGGTATGGATTATCACTTTTAAGCGCGTATGAAAGTATACCTGATCTGCTTGTTAGTAAGTCTGGTTCTCAGCCGATGCACGAGTACCTTGTCGGGCGGGCCTGCGGTTGCTACAGCGGTTGTCGATTCACTGGTCATTCGGAGTGGCACATCGTTCGGATTCTGTCAGGGATATTGCAATCAGCAGATGGACGTGGGTGCCGACAAAGTGGTGTTTATCAAAACCAGCCGCACCCCGGCACAGTACCCCACTAAAACCTGTACGGCAACGATTACCGCAACGGAATGGGCCATCCTGAAAGCCCAGGCTGATCTGGCTTTGTTACGAAAACGACCGGCTACCCTGGGTTGCCCCGACTGTGCCGACGGGGGAGCCGAGTTTCTGGAAATCGAGCAGGGGGCGGAGCGGTATCGGGTTACGTTCGAGGCCGGAAAATCCATTCCCGGGTTTGACGGTCTGATTAGTGCACTCCGGGCGAAACGAAAAACATTCGATACCTGTCAATAGGTATATAAAATTTGCACGCTGTTATTGAGGTAGGTTTGCTGATAAACACAGACTGATATGCACCCATCCCGTTCATTTATCACCGTTTTAACCGCTACGCTGGTGGCCATTACGGGAGTCATGAGTTGCCGCAAGGGTACGACGGCTGTTAGCCCACAGCCGGGCGGTACACTGCGCGTGTCGACGCCATTCGCGAGCCAGACGACCGATTTTGCTTTCGAGGTGTTCCGGCGGGTGAATGCGGCTGAACCGGCATCGAAAAATGTATTTGTCTCGCCCCTCAGTCTGCACATGGCATTAGGTATGGTGCTGAACGGAGCCAATGGGCAAACACAGCAGGAGATTCAGAAAGCCCTGAAACTCGACGCCCAAACCCTGACCGAAGCCAACCAGACGTACCAGAACCTGTTGACCACGCTGCCCGGCCTGGACCCGCAGGTAACGCTTGGCCTGGCTAACTCGGCGTGGTACCGCAATACCTTTCAGGTTGCCCCCTCGTTTCAGGATGTGCTGAAGTCGACGTTCCAGGCTACCGTTTCGCCCCTCGATTTTAATGATCCGGCATCCGTCGGTAAAATAAACAGTTGGGCGAACGAACAGACAAAAGGGCGCATTCCCAAGGTGCTCGATCAGATTCAGCCGGACAATGTGCTGTTTCTGCTGAACGCATTGTACTTCAAAGGCGACTGGCAGGCAAAATTCGATCCGAAGGCTACGCAGGATACACCATTTATGCTGGCGAATAACCAATCGGTTACGGTGCGGATGATGCGGGCAGACCGGGCCATTCGCCGGGCGTTCCGACCAACCTATGGCGCATTCGAGCTGCCCTACGGCACGGGCCAATACGCCATGACCATTTTGTTACCGGGAACCGGTACATCGGCCGATGCCGTGATTCAGTCCCTGACCGCTACCGACTGGAGTCAGCTACAAACCGAACTGGTAGCGAGTAAAGTAGACTTTGGTCTGCCCAAATTCACGTTTAGCTATGAGACCAAACTGAATGATGTATTGATCGCTATGGGAATGCCGACGGCCTTCACCGACCGGGCGGACTTTACCAAAATTAGTCCGTCGGGCGGGTTGCTGCTCAGTTTTGTTAAGCAGAACACGTTTGTCGCCGTCGATGAAGCCGGTACCGAAGCGGCCGCCGTAACATCGAGTGGCTTTACCACAACGGCTATCCAACAGCCAACCCTCTGCGACCGGCCGTTTGTAATCGTCATTCACGAGAAAACGTCGGGTGTGGTCCTGTTTATGGGCAAAATTGCCAATCCGCTGGCGGCTATTTAAACGAGGTAGCAAAAACGATTTAGTGAAAGCATCCGGTGCATGGTTTATCCGGGATGAACAGATAATGAAAAGTGCCCATTGCTGACTTTTGTGTAAGACCAACATCGCCCGATGGTATAAAGACTGTCGGGCGATTTTTTGCTTTTTATCGCTACGCATTCCAACGGCTACGCTACTATCCGGGTCATGGCTTAAACTAAACCAACGAATTAGTATGAAACGCACGATCTACTCTCTATTCGTTCTCTCGCTGTTTGGGCTGTCTTCCTGCACCGACAAGTGCAAAGAAACCCGCACCTACCGCCGGTATACCAACATATCGCTCACCGGAACGCAGGTCCGGCAGGGCGTGAAATTGGAAAGTGCCCGCGCTCTCGAAAAGCCCGGTAAAATCTACACCAAAGACGGTTACCTGTTCATCAATGAATTGAAGGAGGGGATTCACATCATCGACAACCGAGATGCCGGTAACCCGAAAACAATAGCGTTTCTGCACATCCCCGGCAATGGCGATATGGCCATCCGCGATAACATTCTCTACGCCGACAGCTACATGGACCTTGTCGCGTTCGACCTGACCAACCTGGCTAACATTCGGGAAGTAAACCGGGTGCAAAATGTCTTCCTGAACGGGCAGTTTGAGGGCGGCTGGTGGTCATTTAATCAGAACAACGTGACGCTGAGCGATCAGCGGGTTGATTACGTTACCGAAACAATGGAGACCAATTGCGAAGACGGGCTGGCTACGCAAAGCTGGCGAAATTGCCCAAATTGTGTCACGTTTGATGCCAGCTTTGCCAGTTCCTCCTCATCGGTCCTCCCGACCACCAGCACCGGCAGCAATGGTACAGGCGGGTCGATGGCCCGGTTTACCCTCTACAACGATTACCTCTACACGGTTGGGCAGTCGGATATGCAGTTGTTCAACATCAGCAGCCCGGCCAGCCCCCGCATTGGTGAGAAAATCAGCCTGGGCGGAGGTATCGAGACCATATTTCCCTACAAAGACAAGCTTTTTGTTGGGTCCAGCTCAGGTATGTTTATTTACGATAATGCCAATCCGGCCAAACCAGTGCGGTTATCGGTATTTAACCACGCCCGCGTCTGCGACCCCGTTGTCGTAAATGGCGACATCGCTTATGTTACGCTGCGATCCGGTACCACCTGCCAGGGATTTACAAACCAGTTGGACGTAGTCGATATCAAGGACCTGCTGAATCCCAGACTGCTGAAAAGCTATCCGATGCAGAATCCCCACGGTTTGGGCGTCGATTTCCCGAACCTGTTTATCTGTGAAGGGGCCGGTGGGTTAAAATCCTTAGACGCGACGAATGCGATGGGCATAACCCAGTTGGCGCATATAACGGGCATAAATGCTTATGATGTCATTCCGATAGGGCAGTCCGTGCCGGGTGGGGCTAAAACGGTGCTGATGATCGGAAAAGATGGATTGTATCAGTTTGATTACAGCAACCCGCAGCAACTGCGTCAGTTGAGTAAAATTCCGGTAAACCGTCCCTACTAACTGGTGCTACCCATGAAAAAGATCATTTTTGTCGGCCTGCTTGGCCTGACGGCATCGGTCGGTCGGGCGCAGGCCCCTGCGTTTAAACGCGCCTTTACGAACATGACCGAGGTGGGTGGTTTGTTTGGGCGGGTAGATTACAGCACTCAGTTTTCTGAAACCGTAGAAAACCGGCTTAGCCTGACCGCGCAGACGTTTAATGGCGTTCAGCTTCGGCCCCGGCTGGCCGTAGGCGGAACGGTGGGTATCGACTGGTACGCGGCTGCGTTGCTAATGCCGTTGTGCGCCGGTATCCGCTACGACTTGGCGCGGGATACGCAGAAGAATGTGCGGGTTTTTACCAGTTTAGACGCTGGCTACGGCGTGGCCTGGCTGCACCAGAGTGTTTCGGGTTATAAAACGACGGGGGGCTGGGTTCTCTCGCCGGGTGTTGGCCTGCGCATTGGCCGTCCCGGCGTGGCTAACTTTACGCTATCGATGAGCTACAAACGGCAGGAGGCCCATGTTGAAAAACCTGTCGATGGTTTTTACACACTGGCGCGTAGCGAAGACCGGGTGTACAACCGCTTAGCCATTCGACTGGGCATTGCCTTTTAACGCAAAACGCCCCAACCTGCAAAGGTTGGGGCGTTTTACTTTGTCATGCTGAGGAACGAAGCATCTGAGCTACCGTTTCACTGAGATGCTTCGTTCCTCAGCATGACAAAATAGATCAGGCCATTTCAAATTTGTTGGCGTTCCGTTTCCGTTCGTTCTCATCGAGGAACACCTTCCGAATCCGCATCGACTTCGGCGTTACTTCGAGGTACTCATCCTTCTGGATGTATTCCATCGACTCTTCGAGGGAGAACGAGATTTTCGGGGCAATCTTCACGTTGTTGTCCGAACCTGATGCCCGCATGTTGGTCAACTGCTTGGCCGTCTGCACGTTCACCACGATGTCGTTCTGGCGGTTGTGTTCGCCAATAACCTGACCCGTATAAATTTCTTCGCCGGGTTCGATAAAGAACACGCCCCGGTCCTGCAATTTGTCAATCGAATAGGCCGTTGCCGAACCACTGGTCATCGAAATCAGCGACCCGTTGATCCGCTCTGGAATGGCTCCTTTGTACGGCTCAAAACTTTTGAACCGGTGCGTCATTACGGCTTCACCAAAGGTTGCGGTCAAAACGTTTGACCGCAGACCGATCAGACCGCGCGATGGAATCTCGAACTCCAGATGCTGTAGATCACCCTTTGGCTCCATAATCAGCAGTTCGCCTTTCCGTTGGGTGGCCAACTCGATTACTTTACCCGCCGTTTCTTCTGGTACGTCCACCACGAGGGTTTCGACCGGTTCTAATTTATTGCCATTCTCGTCCTGCTTGTACAGCACCTGTGGTTGACCCACCTGCAACTCGTACCCTTCGCGACGCATGGTCTCGATCAGTACCGACAAGTGCAGAATACCCCGGCCGAATACCAGGAAGCGGTCTTCGCTGTCGGTCGTCTCCACGCGCAGGGCGAGGTTTTTCTCAATCTCTTTGTATAACCGATCCCGCAGGTGGCGCGAGGTAACAAACTTGCCTTCTTTACCAAAGAACGGCGAGTTGTTGATGGTGAACAACATGTTCATCGTCGGCTCATCTACTGCAATCCGGGTAATGGCTTCGGGATTTTCAAGGTCCGTCAGCGTATCCCCAATCTCAAAGTCTTCCAGACCCGTAACGGCGCAAATGTCACCGCAGGGTACTTCCTGCACCTTCTGCCGACCGAGGCCCTCAAAAGTTTGCAGTTCCTTGATTTTCACCTTCTTGATCACATCGCCGACTTTCACCAGCGCCATGTTGGCCCCTTCTTTCAGGGTACCGCGCACCACCCGGCCGATGGCAATCCGACCGACGAAGGCCGAATAATCGAGCGAGGTGATCTGCATCTGTGGCGTTCCTTCAGTAACGGGAGCGGCCTTGATGTTTTCAACAATCGTATCCAGCAGGTACGTGATGTTGTCGGTTGGTGTTTTCCAATCCGGCCCCATCCAGCCCTGTTTCGACGAACCGTATACGGTCGGGAAATCCAACTGATCTTCCGTCGCACCGATATTATACATCAGGTCAAACACCTGTTCGTGTACTTCTTCCGGGCGGCAGTTTTCTTTGTCGACTTTGTTGATGACCACAATCGGCTTCAGACCTAATTGCAGGGCTTTCGTCAAGACGAAACGCGTCTGCGGCATCGGCCCTTCAAAGGCATCGACCAGCAGGCAAACGCCGTCGGCCATTTTGAGTACGCGCTCTACTTCACCGCCGAAGTCACTGTGGCCCGGGGTGTCGATGATGTTGATCTTCACGTCTTTGTAACGGACGGATACGTTCTTCGATACGATGGTGATGCCCCGCTCGCGTTCCAGATCGTTGTTGTCGAGGATCAGGTCACCAAATTCCTGATTGTCGCGGAACAACTTTGACGCGTGAATAATTTTGTCGACCAGCGTCGTTTTGCCGTGGTCAACGTGGGCAATGATGGCTATGTTTCTAATGGATTGCATACGCGTTAAGAGCCGGGATAAACCGGATTTGCCTGATCTACAGGATTATTTTACGGAAATATAGAACCTGATTCAGCTAAACCGTAAAATCCCGCAGGGCCGCCTATGCGGCTCAGATGAATCAGCCCGCAAAGATACGGAATTATCGCCTGAAAAGCAGATTTTTACAATTTAATAACACACTGGTAATCAACAGGACGCGTTGGGTCTGGGTTCCGTTCTATTTTCAGTGTTTAGGGCAGCCACAGGCATTTTTCTTTCGAAACAGTCCCGTATTAAACAAACCGCCCCGCCGTGGTTTAACTCCTCTGCGCGGACGGCTGAGGAGATCGCGGACGGCTGTTGTGTGATTTGCCCGTAAGGTTATGGCCGGGGCCTCTACAGTTGCTGCCTGCGTGGGCAGATCAATCAGCAGCGTAGCCGCCATCAGCAAAAGGATACTGTGCTTTATCATAGTCCTCTGAGTTATAAACAGTAAACGATGATTTTGGGCTGATTGGTTTATGGTCGCTGACGGAACGCAGATTATTATGATCGTTATGATCTTAACCGCGTCGGCGGACCGTTGATCTTTTTTAGATCTTAAAAATCATAACGATCTGTCGGTCCGCCGACGCGGTTCTATTGTTCACAGCAAAAACGAGAAGAACAGCACGTGTGCCATCTGTTGCAGTACCGGCGACGATTTGGCTTTTACCACCTTATGCTTTTGGCTCAGTTCATACCAGAATTTAGGCAGACAATTAGCATGGGCAGCCATGCCATCGTCGGGGCCAGCCGAAACAAAACGCGTATCAACCCCCACAATCGACACCCGGATAAAGCACATCGGGCAGGGCTCGGTGGAGGTGTAGAGCCGGAGCTGTTCGGTGTATATCGTGCCGGGACCGCCCGTGAAGCCCGCTTTGGCTTTGTATTTCCTGAATTGAGGCAGCGTCTCGAACTCATTCAGTAGCGTCATTTCGGCGTGGAGGTCAGAGCGGCCCTGTTGCAGTTGGGCATTGTGCGCTCCGTGCAGCACCCGCCCGTTGGCGTCTACCAAAATTGCCCCGATGCCATACCCACCCGTCAGCACACTGGCCAAGGCCTGATCGACGCTGAGTTTGGCGTATTGATCTTCGGGGTAGGCGGGGTTGGGTTTGTACTGGTCGAGAAAGGTTTTGAGTTTTTGCAGCACTACGGCTTTGCTGTCGGTTGCCCCGATGGCGCAGGGCAATTGCTGAAGTTTCCGCATCAGGGCGACCCGGTCGGCGGGTGTATCGGCGTTCGACTGGTTGAGGGAATCGGGTACGGCCTGAGCCAGTGAACCGGTCAGGCCGGTTAGCAGCATGTGCAGGATAAGCGCGAGGTGGTGGAGTTTCATGCGCAAACATAAAAAAATACCGGCCCATCAGAGCCGGTATTCCACGCAAAATCAATTGATTCGGTTACCGCCGACGGCCGAAGCTGCCACCCCGGTAACCACCACCGCCGTAGGAACGGGGGCCATAACTGCGGGGCGCTGAATAGTACGGACGGGGTGCCACAATAATAGGCGGACGCCTTACAATTACCGGCGGACGATACCCGTAGCCGTAAGGAGAACCGTACCCATAGCGGTAGCCGCTGTAGGGTGCTCCGTAGCCGTAGCCCCCGCTTACGCCAACGTTTGAGTAAGGGGAACAACCCACAAAAGCCATACTGAGCAGCATTACCGTCAGTACCATGCCAAGGTTTATTTTTAAGGTTTTCATCTTCGTGTTTGGTTTAGACCGGGCTTTGGTAAACCCATCTGAAATTACAAATGCTTTTGGTTCAATGAATTAAGTCTTTATTAAACCGCTTTCACTCCCACTTATAGAACAATCCCGGTTGCCGTTTAATTCACCACCGGCGACCATAGCCACCGCGATGCCCCCACCCGCCACCATAGCCACCGTAGATGCGGGGGCGCTGGACAATTATGGGCGCCGGGACCACGTAAACCAGGGGACGAGGCACATAAACCGGTTGGGGTACTATGATTACGCGGGGTTGTGGCGGACCGTAGCCATAGCCCTGATTCGGATAGCTTTGTCCATACCCCTGATTGTAGTTAGGGCCGTAATATCCCTGGTTCGGGTAATTCTGACCGTAGCCCTGGTTTGGATAGCCCTGATTGTTCGGCTGGTTGTACCCCTGGTTCGGGTAGTTCGGATCATAACCCTGCCCGTATTGCCGACCGTATCCCTGATTCGGGTAGTTCTGACCGTAGCCCACACTGACTAGTAAGGTCAAGACCAACGCGATTGCACTTGCCTTTATGGTTTTCATGATCTGGTGCCTGTTAAGTAAATACAACGGTTAGATTGATTGGCGACGCCTGCGTTTAACCGGTGGGTGATCATTGGCGTTAAAGTTGAGTTAAAAACAAAATGCCCCGCCGTCGAAAGACAGCGGGGCATTTTTATGCATTACTAAAACGGAGCAGCTTACGAACTAAGCGTTCAGTTTACCTTTCAGGTAGCCGATGGCCAGCTTGTAGGCATCGTCGGCGGCATCTTTGTTGTAGATTGGGTTACTTGGATTGGCGAATCCGTGTTCGGCATCATAGCTCTTCACCGTCAGTTTTTCGTTCGCGGTTTTCATGTCCGCTTCAAATTTGCTCACCATCTCCGGCGTGATGCCTTTGTCGCGGGTACCAAAAATGCCGAGTACGTCCGTTTGCAACGTGCTCAGCTTGGCAACGTCCTGCTCCGGCCGACCGTAGTACATCACGCAGCCCACCGCCTGTTTGCCTTCCAGCATTGCCGATTTCAGCGACAGCATACCGCCGAAACACCAGCCGACGCTGGCAATCTTCGCGCCTGAGCCAGCGTACTCCAGGGCACCCTTCATGATGCTTTCCAGACGGGGCTGGCTGGCGTTTTTCATCAGTTCGCCCGCTTTGGCCGGTTCGGTCGCTACCTGACCGTCGTACATATCGACTGCCAGTACGTTCACGTCTTTCAGGTCGTTGTAGAACTTCTCGGACTGCTGCTTGATGTTGTCGTTCAGGCCCCACCACTCCTGATACACCAGTAGCCATTTGTCGGACTTGTTCTTTGACTTCAGCAAAAAACCGTTGGCTTCCTTGCCGTCCGGCGTTTTGAACTTAATCATCTCACCAGCCGCGCTGACGTAATGAAGGGGCTTGGGGGCGAGGTGCAGGTTCTGAAAAGCCTTCGATGCCGCCAGTGCCGACATGTCATTCTGCCCCTTCATGGCGTGACAATACACAATTTCGGGGCTTTCTTCGGGCTTCTGAAACGCCGTTAGTCCGTACACTAAACTACCTGCGATGGACAGGCTCAACACAGAAAATAGTGCTTTCTTCATGGTTAGTAAATGAATTGAGGATACGGGATAGAAAGTGGAAAAAACGAAAAATTGTTTGTGTAACGACCTACTAAAAAAGCGTGAATGCCGCCGGAAAAGGCCACCATTAGTCGAGGGGCTGACCGACCGGATGCGATGAACGGGGAATCAATCCGGTGCGGTCATTGGCGAGCAGCATTTCGAACAGCCGGGTCGTAGCGGCTGCATCGGCATGGGCGCGGTGATGGTTATCGAGGGGAATCTCCAGCGAACGGCAGAGGTTGCCGAGGCTGTAGGAGGGGTAGCCGGGGAATATTTTGCGGCTTAGTTTGACGGTACAGAGCGTCCGGCGGTGGAAATCAGCCCCCAGCCAGTTTAGTTCTTTCTGGATAAAACCAAAGTCGAACCCGACGTTGTGCGCGACAAAAATGGCATCGTGCGTGATTTTCTCTACCTCGTGGGCCACCTGATCGAAGGTGGGGGCTTCCCGAACCATCTGATCGTTGATGCCGGTGAGTTTTTTGATAAACCAGGGAATGGGGTGGCCGGGATTAAGCAGCGTGTGGAAGGTATCGACTACCGACCGGCCATCGTGGCGGAGAATCGCAATCTCAGTAAGCCGGGCTGGTCCCTTAACGCCCCCGGTTGTTTCGACGTCAACTATGCAATACACGGTTTAAAGGTACGACATTAGCGCGAAGCCTGCAACGGCCGGTTTACGGTGTCGCGGAGGGACTTGCGGGCGGTAATGCCCTGTTTAATCAGGCCTACCGTATACTGGAGCAGGTAATCCCGGTTTGTCAGGAGGTCTTCGTACGACCGGCTCACCTCGAAATCCGGCTCTACCGTGAAGCCGTTGGCCCGGCTGGCAGTTACAGCATGGGTCAGCTTTTTGAGCGGAATGCGAACCTGAAGGTGCGAGTTGGGTAGGGTAACGAATTTGAAATGTCCGGCAAAATCACCCCAGTACGCCCCACCCGAAGCCTCCCCCACGAAGGTGCCAATGCCCGCGTCGAGGGTTTTGGCCAGCACCGACGTCGATGCCGAAAAAGAAGCGCCATTCATCAGAAAATACAAATTGCCCCGAAACGCCAGCGATCTATTGGGCCGGAACTTGCCTTTGGCTGACCGGCTCATGAAACTACCCGAGGCATCCGATTTGTAGCGCAAACTAAAATTCAGAGCCGAAAAGGGGTTCCAGCGGCTGACAAGTTCATGCCGGGCGGCTGGTTTCATCTGCTCATGGTCCATCACCGTAAATGATTTGGGCAGCCAGTATTGCAGCAACCGCGCCGAATTCACGACCGCGCCACCCCCGTTATTCTGAATGTCGACGATCAGGTTTTCGACCCCTTGCTGGTGAATTTCGCGAAAAGCCCGCTTCAGCCGACGTTTGAACGCCCATTGGAACGGGTCGTATTTTTTCGGTCCCATAAACGTCGACACGCGAAGCACGGCGGTCCGGCTCAGGTTGTCGACCATCCGCACGGACAGGTTGGCGGGCCCATGATTCATGTCTTCGTAGCGCCGGGCGAGGGTGTCTTTGAACGCTGTTGCGGTCGGGCAGCGGAGCCGGGTCTGGCGCACCGCAGTATCACCCTGTAAGCGATACTGAATCTGAACGGAGTCGACGGAGCCAAACTGAGCGGCATAGTAGTCGGCAAACTGAGTCAGGCTCCACTGCTGCCGCCCGGTGAGGTTGTCACCATCGGACCCGGCATGGTCGGCGGTCATCAGTTCCCGGTGAATAGTGGTCACCGACCGGCCGTTGATAGAAAGTAGCTCGGTGCCGCGTTGCAGGGTTGTATTGTCTGAGACGTTATGGCTGATGAAGTAGTTGCCATCCGCCTGCCGGATGTAAAACGGCACAAAATGCGTCGTTTTGTTGATGAAGTTCCGGCGGTGATTCAAATTGGTATGACCGTCTTTGAGAGCGGTGATGAGCGGGCTGAGGTGGTGGTAAAACGTCAGGTAATCGACGCGGGACGTCAGATTATTGTACAGCGAGTCGTACAGAAATTCCATCCGGGCTTTCGGCGTGTAGTAGCCCATGCCGGGATGAAGCAGATCGAGTTTACGCTTCAGGAACTGAAGGTCTTCGTGGGTCTGCGCCGTCGTTAGAGTTTGGGCAAAAAGAGGAGTTCCGGCGGGGCAGAGACAGGCAAGCAGTACTACAAACAGGACGGCACGATTCATCATCACAGTTACGGTTTTCAATCAGCGGCCCGCCGACACCGACCGGTCACTGATTGTTCTGTGAAAATAGAATTTGGGCCAACAAAAAACAACCAGAAATGTTTTGGCCGGAGATTAAATTTCGTAAAAATCGTTTCAACCGTTTGTCTGGCAGTTTCTCTCGACGAAACGGTCAAGCCGTGTGGGATATTTTCGGGTAGTTCGTTTCCTGCGCCGGGCGGGTTTAGTTCGATTTGGTTTGGACAGGCTTCTGAAATGACCGTACAATGAGGTACAGCAAGAGTCCGCACGGTCCCAGCATAAAACACAGCAACAGACATGGCACCAGCAGCAGATGATTGATACCCCGATCCTGACCATTGCGCAGTATCCAGCTACCGGCCACCAGATCGAATGCTAAGTAGTGAATCCAGCCTGCCAGCACGGCCTGCCCCTGTTTAAATAAGGCTGTGACCCCCGCCAGCGTTGAGAACGATTGAAAATCGAGGTTGCTGCCCGACGTGAACAGATAGTATACGTACAGTAAGGCCAGCAGTCCCGGAATGAGCAGGGTTGCCATCAGCCATCGGGTTCCCTGCCAGCGGGGAGCCACGATCATCAGCAGCCATTGGGGGAGAACAAGCGTGTTGGCGAATTGAAAAGCAGTTTCGGGGGTCATGGCAAAAAGCTGGCTTACGTGGTGACGATCAGGTGAATTTGGTAAAGAAAACAGAATTTATCCACATTCGTTATATGTTATCCACATAGCTACTTACTCAACTGTGGATAACCGACCGTCCGTTAACATCCTCTGGCTCAAACGCGATTTGCGCCTGCACGACCATGCTCCGCTGAAAGCCGCTATCGACGCCGGAAAGCCGTTGTTGCTGCTCTACTTTTTTGAGCCGTCAGTGCTGGCCGACCCCAACTACGATAGGCGGCATTGGCGGTTCGTAACCGAATGTCTGGCCGACTTACAGGCGCAACTGCTGGCCATTCCGGCTCCATCATCAACCAGCGTAACACCAACTTTTGACGCCGTGGAATGGCTGCCTTTTATTTTCGAGGATGCCGCTCCCGATGACTGTGTTCCGGTAAGGCTGGGCGAGCCGAAACTCTGGGTTTTTCACCGGGAAGTGGTGGAGATACTGACCGAATTACAGCAGCTATTCACCATTGATACACTGTTTTCGCACGAAGAAACCGGTTTGAAAGTCACCTTTGACCGGGATAAGGCTGTATCGGCGTTTTGTCAGGCGAATGGCGTAAACTGGCGCGAGTTTCAGACGAACGGCGTTATCCGGCGGCTCAAAAACCGCGACACCTGGCCCGCCGACTGGCAGCGCACCATGAAGTCCACACAGCAACACCCCGACCTCACGCAATGGCAACCGGCCGACTTGCTGCCAGACTGGTACGACAACCATCGGGGCGAAGCCGTGCCTGATGAATGGAGCGTGCCGGATGTGCGATTTCAACCGGGTGGAGAGGTAAATGCGCATCGGTACATGCACAGTTTCGTGACGGAGCGCGTGGCCCTGTACAGCAAATCCATTTCCAAGCCGCTCGAAAGTCGGCGGGGGTGCAGTCGGTTGTCGCCCTACCTGGCGTGGGGTTGTCTATCCATTCGGCAGGTATATCAGGCGCAGCTACAGGCCAAAGAACAGGTCGGTTTTCGGGACCGTCCAGTCCGGGGCGCATTCAATGCATTTGCGTCGCGGCTGCGCTGGCATTGCCACTTTATTCAGAAGTTCGAAACCGAGGACCGGATGGAGTTCGAGAACGTCAACCGGGGCTTTGATGCGCTCGATAAGAACGTGAACCCGGCGCACTACCGGGCGTGGGAAACGGGACACACCGGTTACCCAATGGTGGACGCCTGTATGCGCTGCCTGAACGCGACGGGCTACATCAACTTCCGAATGCGGGCCATGCTGACCTCTTTTCTGGCGCACCATTTGTTCCAGCACTGGCAGGAAGGCGGCTGGCACCTGGCCCGCGTCTACACCGATTTCGAGCCGGGTATTCATTACGCGCAGATTCAGATGCAGGCGGGTATGACGGGTACCAACACCGTCCGGATTTACAACCCCGTGAAGCAGTCGCAGGACCACGACCCGGAAGGCATCTTCATCAAACAATGGATACCGGAGTTGCAAAACTGCCCGGTGGCGTTCATTCACGAACCGTGGACCCTATCGCCGTTGGAGCAAACGCTGTATAAGTTCCACCCCGGCGTCGAGTATCCCCTGCCCATCATCGACATTGCCGTGACCGGTCGGGACGCCAAGCTGAAGTTGTACAGTCAGCGCAAAACGGACGTCGCGAAGCAGGAAAAGGAGCGCATCCTGAAAAAACACGCCATCCCCCGCACGGTCAACGACTTCAATCGGAAGCAGGCTGCCAAATCTAAAACAGAACCCAAAACCGGTTTCCAACCCACGGTTGAAACCGTGGTCTGATACGAAATCACCCGCGTTCATGCCTGCCTGTTTGCGGTCCGTTGAGGATGATTAGCTAAATCTGGTTACTTTCGCTCAATCTATCCACCGTTCTGGCTTACTCGTTGAAAACGTACTGGTTACCTATACTCTCGGCCACCATCTGTAGCCTGATTTCCCCGGCCGTAGCGCAGCAATACAACATGTGGCGGGATGCGCCCGGCGCGTGGGCTGTTTCAGGTGGTGCAGGAATAACGGGTTATTTCGGCGATCTAAGCGACGATCTGAAAACGGCCTTACGGCGACCCGGTGTGGCAATTAACACCAGTGTCAGTTACCGCATCTCTAACCGGCTTACCGCCCGCGCCGACGCCCGGCTGTATTACATTTATGGCCGCCACGAAGGAGGCCGCGTCTATTACAACAACCTGTCGTTTCATGCCCTCAACCCGGACGTATGGGCGGGCCTGCAAGTCGATCTTTGGCCCATCACCGACAATCGGGCACTTATCCCGTACGTCTTCGCCGGCGTCGGACTGACGTATCTCACACCGAAGGCAACCTATCACGGACAATCAGTCAGTTTGGCTCCGCTGCATACCGAGGGCATCATCTATAACCGCCTACCCGGCATTATTACGTACGGCGTGGGCGTACCAATCCGGGTGAACATCCGAAGCTGGTTGAAACTGGAAGGGAGCTACACCCATGTTCTCAATGATTACCTGGACGATGTCAGCACCCGCTACCCGGATTTCAGTCAGCTAACCCCACTCGGCGCGGCCCTTTCCGACCGGCGCACCGAAATTGGTCTGCAACCCACCGAACCCGGTAATCAGCGCGGCAACCCGACCGCCCGCGATGGCTATTTTATTGTTTCCGCCCGGTTGAGCTATATGCTCAGCACGCCCGCACGCCAACAGTACGGCCGCAGCCGACAGGCTCCCCGTTTTCGGCGATGGCGTTAATCCGGAGTGGCAGCCGTGTTTAAGGTCAATGCTGATATGGGCAGGCTCGGCACCTGTGTTAACGTCTCCCGTCGGCTCAGCCACCAGAAACCCAGCGCCGAAACGCCACAACAGCCCGCAATCAGAAACCAGAGCGTCATAAATCCGGCCCGTTGCGCCACCTGCGTACCCACCGTCGGGGCTAAAATATGAGCCATCGAATAGCACATCGAGTACAGCCCGGCGTATTGACCCCGGTTTCGGTCGTTGGCCCGGTTCGCCCAGAACGTGTTCATGAAAGGCATCGACAGCATCTCGCCGAAAGTAATCGCCAGCACACACGTCAGTACGGCCGCGATTACGGACCCCACAAACAGGTTCATCAGCAGAAACGCCAGTCCGTTGAGCAGCACTCCGTAAACGATGTATACCAGCAGGCTGCGCCGACCATCGAGCCGGTAGACCAACAGCATCTCAAGGGCTACAATCAGCAGGCCGTTGAGCGACATCGCCAGGCCAATCTCAAATTCGTTCAGGCCCAGCGACTGCCGGAAGTAGACCGGTACCACGAAGAAAAACTGAAAAAAAGCAATGGCGTTGAATGTGGTGAAGAGGACAAACCACAGGTACGTCGTATCGCGGTAGGCCGATTGTGCCGATACGGTAACCGGCTCACCATCGGGCTGATGAGTTGCCGACTGTGGCAGTTTAGCCGGTCGGGGCAAGAAGAGCCACAGCACCAGAGCCGCCGAAATGCACGTCAGGCCATCGACCCAGAAGAGATATTCCCAGCCGATGGTCGCCAGAAAACCACCTACCACCGGCCCGATGGACCAGCCCAGATTCACCGCCAGCCGGTTGAGGGAATAGGCCCGCGTCCGGTTTTCGTCGGTGCTGTACTGCGCAATGGCGGCCCCATTGGCGGGTCGAAAGGTTTCGGCAAGCAGACTAAGCGAGAAAATGCCAATGCTGATTTGCGGTAAGGTATGCAACTGACCCAGCCCGATAAAACCCAGTCCACCAAGCAGCAACGCCGTAACCTGTACCGGATAATGGCCAATGCGGTCGGTTAGCCGCCCGCCGATGTGGGCACCCGCAATGGAGCCAACGCCAAACAGACTCATCACCAAACCCGCCTGAACGAGCGAGAAATGCAGTTGCCGGGTGAGGTAAACGGTCATGAACGGGATGACCATGGTGCCGCTCCGGTTCACCAGCATCACCAATGCCAGCAACCAGACCGGGCGTGGAATGCCGCCGTACGCATTGCGATATAGTTTGAGCATGAAGTCGATCCCTGATGTACCGGACTAACACCGCATCCGGGCGGGTTGGGTTCCCGCCGACCGAAACAAACCGGATGTGATTGAACAATCGGTCCGTTTGAGAGGATTATACCCGTACGTAAATTCGACGACGGTCCAGCCACCAGCCCACGCTCCAGCACAACAGCATAAACGACACCGCAAACAGCAGCGATCCCACCGAACCGGGGGCCAGTTTTTGAAAGAAAACAGTGTTTATCCACCGGAAGGCACTTTCGGAGCCGACAGGTACCATGTAGAGGATAATGACGAGTATTTCCGAGAGCAAATAAATGAACAGCGGATTTTTGCCCGGAATCACGAAAAACTGCGTCCAGTTGGCCCGGTTCCAGTCCCGAATCTCGATTACATACATCAACGCCGACAGAATCACCAGGTCGAGGCCGGTGGTCAGCAGTACGAACGAACTGGTCCAGAGCTTTTTATTGATCGGGAAAACCATGTTCCAGCACAGGGCCGCAAAAATCAGCAGACAGCCCATGAGTACTAATTTGGTTACACTCTCGTAGTTCTTGCCCTTCGTCTGCAAAAACTGACCGGCATAATAGCCAATCAGCACGTTTACGATGGCGGGCAGCGTACTCAGTAAACCTTCCGGGTCAAACGCAATGCCCTCGCCGTGATACAAATGGGCGTCGCCGAGCATAAACCGGTCGAGGGCAAGCACCGCATTACCGGTCAGACTGAACGGGTCGGCCGCATCGCCCCAGGTGAGCAGCATGAGCCAATAACTCACCAGAAACAGGACGCCGAGAATAAGCACCGTTCGGCGGGAGAAGAAATAAACCAGCAGCGACGCAATGCCGTAACAGACGCCGATGCGCTGCAACACGCCCCAGACGCGGGTGTCGCTGAAAGGAGTCAGCATCAGGTTGCCCGACGGACTGAGCCGGAAAAACGGAAACCAGTACATCAGGTAACCCAGCAAAAAGATCAGGGCGGTTCGTTTGGCAATTTTGGCCAGTACGGCGGGCGTTCCCAGTGTGGCGAACTTCTTCATGGCAAAACTCATGGCATTGCCCACCGCAAACAGAAACGACGGAAACACCAGATCGGTCGGGGTGAAGCCGTGCCACTCAGCATGGTTGAGCGGTGAAAAGGCCGGTGCCCCGCTGCCCGGTGTGTTCACGATAATCATGAAGCACACGGTCAGGCCGCGGAATACGTCTAAAGACAAAAATCGGTTATCGGACTGGAGCATGAAGGAAAGGGGCGGTTAAGTCGTATGGCCGAATAGCAAATCGTCAGTTCGACAGGCAAATGAAATTATTTTCTTCAAAGTTAAGTGCCTGTCCTGTCCATTCGAGGAGGTCATCTTTATACAACAGGTGGGGCTTGTACCCCAGCGACGCCAGCAACGCCAGTGCCCGCCCGCGGTTTTCATTATCCCACAGTTCAACGCAGATAACCGGTTTGTGCTTTCGGAGCAGGTCAAGGCCACCCATCAGAATAAGGTATTCATAATCTTCGGCGTCGATCTTGATGCCCCCAATGCGTTCGGTCCGGCCGGTGAGTTCCGGCAATTCATCCAGGCGTTTTACCGGTACCGTAAATTCGTGGCCCACAACCCTTGTATCCCCCGTCTTTACGTGGCTGAATCCCTGTAGGGGAACGCCGTTTTCGATGGGCATAACCATCTCAACGGTGGCGTTTTCGTTGCCCAGCGCGTAGGGCAAAACCGTTACATTGCTCAGTTTCTGCCTGGCTACAATTCGGGTCAGTACCGCCCGATTGGTGGGAATCGGCTCGAAGGCCAACACCGAACAGTCCCGTTTTTGCGCCAGATGATACGTAATAAAACCCAGATTGGCCCCCACATCCAAAATCAGACTTCCCTCCGGCACCAGATCAATAAACCGGAAAATAGTCTGCTCGTCCGGGTCGCGATGGAGCGTACTTATCTTGAAGAGCGAGAAATAATACAGATAAGTTTGAAAGCCGAGAACGGTTTGCAGCAGCTTCTTCGTGACGTCTTTCAAGTGCGTAGGATCTGGTAGGGTGGTGCCGTTTCTCCGGAAAATGGTACGACAAACATACCAATTCCCCAACGATTTGCCCGACATAGCCGCAAATGCCAACCGTGGTGAAGGTCGAAAATTTATTACCTTCACCCACCCGGCTAACCCCACTCATCCCCATCCATTTATGCGCACCTGCTACCGGCTCTGTCCCGTGTTGTTTTGTCTGATGTACTCCGGCTCTGCGATGGCTCAGTCGTATGACCTCATTATCAAAAACGGCCGGGTGGTCGATGGAACGGGTAATCCGTGGATCTATGCTGATGTTGCGATTCAGAACGGGCGCATTATACGGATCGGGACCATTCCTACCAACGAGGCCCGGCGCGCCATCGACGCTACCGGCCTGATTGTCGCGCCGGGCTTTATCGACGTTCACGCCCACGTCGAAGGCAGTTTGGAAGCGCATCCCGAAGCCCCGAATTTCATTCACGATGGGGTTACGACCGTCATCACCGGTAACTGTGGCGGATCGAGTGCCAACTTGCGGACGTATTTTGATACCCTGCGGGCACTGCGGACGTCGGTCAATGTCGGGTCGTTGATTGGCCACAACTCGGTGCGGATGAAGGTAATGAAAATGGCCTTCCGCGACCCGACGGCCCGTGAGCAGGCGGAAATGGAAATGCTGGTGGAGCAAGCCATGAAAGACGGGGCGGTGGGTTTATCGACTGGCCTGATCTACACGCCCGGCACGTACGCCCACACGCCCGAAGTAGTCAATCTGGCCAAAGTAGCCGCGCGGTACGGTGGCCTGTACGCGTCGCACATCCGCAATGAAGGCCAGAACGTAAAAACGGCCATCGAAGAAGCCATTCAGATTAGCCGCGAAGCCCACATCCCGGTCGAAATCTCGCATTTTAAGGTGGCCAGCAAGCCGTTGTGGGGCAAAAGCACCGAGACGGTCGACTTGGTCGAAGCCGCCCGGCGCGAAGGGTTGGACGTAACCGTCGATCAGTATCCGTACACCGCGTCGAGCACGTCGCTGGAGGCCATTGTGCCGTCGTGGGCCCTGGCCGATGGCGATTCGATGGTGCTGGTACGGTTTCATAACCCAGCTACCCGCACCAAAATCCGAACGGAGATGCTGGAAAGCTTAGCGAAGAACCTCCGCCAAAACTACGAATACGCCGTAGTGTCCAGCTACAAGCCCGACACCACGTTCAACGGCCTGACCATCAGCCAGATCAACCGGAAGATGAATCGTAAAAACACCGCCGAAACGGAAGCCGATTTAGTGATGGACCTGATGGAGCGGGCCAGCCTGAAACGCATCCAGATGGTGTACCATACCATGTCCGAAACCGACGTGGAGACCATTCTGCGGTACCCAAACACCATGATTGCGTCGGATGCGGGCGTGGCTACGTTCGGGTCGGGTGTGCCGCATCCCCGCGCGTACGGCACCAATGCGCGGGTGCTGGGCCGCTACGTCCGCGAACGCCACGTGATACCCGTCGAGGAAGCCGTTCGCCGGATGACGTCCCTGCCCGCGCAACGCTTCCGGCTCACTGACCGGGGCCTGCTGCGACCGGGTTATGCCGCCGACCTCGTGTTATTCGACGAGAAAACCATTGCTGACAAGGCCACCTACGAACAACCCCACGCCTACGCCACCGGCGTCATGTGGGTCATTGTCAACGGCGTACCTGTTATCGAAAACGGCCAGCAAACTGGTCAGCGCCCCGGCCAACTGCTCATGGGTCCGGGCTGGGTGAAATAAGTGTTGGGGCTTTTGAATGTATGAGCTAAGTGAAGCAGGCGGAGAAGCAGTAAGTAAACTATACGAATCTGTCGTCTGTGACATACAAACTACAAATCGTCTTTATCTATCCCAGCCTGTTTCAGGATTGAGTGAAACGTCCCTCTGGGGATGTCGCGGTTGTGCATCGGTACGACAACTCGTTTGGTGCCGTCCGATAGTTTGTAAATAGCGTGACTTCCTTTTTGACGGTCTAACTCGAAGCCTCGTTCTATCAATAAACGAACCAGTTCTTTAGCTGTGAGCGAGGGCGTCTTGCTCATGCTACCAACGTGACGTTATACTCTAAAACACCTTCTTCAGTGGGGATTTCTTCGCCATCTGCTTCCAGACTTTCAATATAAAGTTCAATCGCTTCCTTAGCATTGACGATGCACTCATCAACCGATACGCCATACGTAATACAGCCGGGTAGAGTAGGTACCGTAACCGTAAAGCCGCCTTCAGGCTCAGGAGTCAACAAAACGCGATAATTATATGCTTTCATAAAGTTGGCTGTGTTTGTTCAACGTTGATGCGCTTCCCACGCTTCCTGCCGGGCCGTTTCAAGTTCGGTATCCCAATCGACTCCGCTCTCGTCAATGGCTTTGCCCAACCCATCGGCTAATGACTGTACCCGTAATATTTGTAGCTGTTTTTGCAGAAAATCCTCCACCGCCCGTTGCCCAATCTTTTGAATGAGATCATCCGATACGGGCACTTGCACGGTTGTCATAAACACATCATTTTTAAGTAAAGATACAGTGTTCACCTTAAACCGCGTATAGGCTTACACCGTAAGCTTCCACGCTTTCAATATAAAGTTCAATCGCTTCTTTGGCATTGACAATGCACTCATCAACCGATTCGCCGTACGTAATACAGCCGGGCAGAGTAGGTACCACAACCGTAAAGTCGCCTGCTGGCTTGGGTGATATCACTACTCTTTTTGCAGGGAAAGTTTATCGGCCATGACTACAACAAAGTCATGATCCTGTAATAAACGCAGCAACTCATCTACCTGATTCGCAAATACGCTGATGAGTGCTTTCGTGCCCAGATTACCCGTTTTAACCAGCACCAATTTTGGCGGCTGACGATTTAACACGAATGAGTAGTAGAAGTCCGCGTCTTTGGTAATAACGATGCGGTTCTCGGCAAAAGATACCCGCCGTACCTCCTGATCGGGCGTGGAATTTTGCAAGGGTAAATCGAGTGTGTGAATGGCGTCATGGCCCCGATGCAGAAAGAAGTGTTTTAGCGTGGGCGGCAGTTGGGCATCGATCAGGAACTTCATGCGGCAACCGCCAAATTAGTGCTCTTCAGGCGGACGGTTTCGACGGCAAACTGGAGACAGGCCAGTAAATCCTCGCGTTCCAGGTCGGGGAAAACAAGTAGAATATCCTCGATTGTATCGCCCCCGGCTAAGTATTCCAGCAGCGATTCGACTAAATACCGCTTATTGCGGATCGTTGGCTTACCGTGGCCAACGGTTGGGTTCAGCGTAATTCGACTCAGCAGCGAGTGTTCCATAGTTGCGTGGGTTTACGTAAATATACGGCTTCACGACTCAAAACGTACCAATGCTGGTACTGTCAGCTTCCAGAGTCCCACGTATAACTCAATCGCTTCTCCGGCATTGGCGACGCACTCATCAACTGATTCGCTGTATGTGATGCCGCCGGGCAACGTAGTTACTGTAACCGTAAATTCACCTTATTAGACTTATTAATTAACCACTTGTTCTCTATCGTAAATATAAACAATCAAGGTATTTCATGCAAAATGCAGTAAAGCTGCTTTCAAAAAACTTGTATTTACGCGCTTGACAAAGTGAAATAGGATAACAAAAATACGTAAATTAACTTCTTAATGATTGATCAATATTTCTGGAATTTGATTTGAGTTAAAGTAGTCAAGCCACACCTTGAACACAAAAATATATAAGAAATACAAGCATACAGTAATATTTATAATTGGGAATAACTTTGTAGGTCCCATTATATTTTTTCGATTGAGTCTGAGTGACATTGTGGTAAAAATTAATATGAATATTGACAAAGCAGTATTCTGCAATACGGCCTGTTTATCATTAGTATTTCGACTTAAATCAACTTTCGCTTCAGCTATTCCGTCCGGGATTCCTTTAATGCGCGCAGTCACTTTCCAGTTACAATCAATTGCCTTAGTAGTATAAAGTATTACGAATGCATACCCGTCTTTAGATTCTAAACCCTCATCTCCTTTGATTTTTAGGTTCATGTAATCATAATCGCTTACTGTCGTGTCTTCCGGCGTACCTTTTATGGTATCATTGATAAACATAGGTACGAAATCTAAATCGGGTCTAGTGCGAGCAATATATACAAAATCTAAAATACTAACTGGCTTGGAACATTGGACCATTATAGGTTTTTCTTTAGAAAAATTATCTTTATCTATATATGAATTACCTGCATTCCATATAGCTATTGTCACTGCCCGCACATTTTGCACTTCTGTCGAATCGTAAAACACCTTAACTTTTGATAAAAACCCCTCATTTATGGTGACGTCGGATAATATTTTATACACAGGTTTTGCCTCTTTATTGAAATAGAAAGTTATATAGATACCAAATGTTGAAATAACTACACCAAAAAAAGTTAGCCAAGCCATCAATACTGGATTAGTAATGACGCTGTTTTTTTCTCTAATAGAGTTAATTGGAGAATCATTCATGGAATTATATGAATTAATTTCATCAAAATTAACATTGTTATCTATATTCGTCAAAGACAGGTGTCACTTTTTGAAATATAGTAGTAGGATAGTTTGATTTTACAAATTTCCTTTCTGTGTTTCATTCAAAGTTGAAAAAGTCCTCAAGCAAAAAGTGCTTGAGGACTTTTTCGTTTAGTCTATTCTATATCACCTTCTCAGCTCCCGCAGGCTTCGCAATCGTCTTTGTTGTCAATGGAGCAGATCATGGCCGCGTAGGCTTGCTCGGCTTCGCTGACGGGCTGCGGGTGCAACTCGGCCTGCTCACGGGCGTAGGCTTCGTAGTTGAGCGGCTTTTCTACCGGGGCGGTTTCGGCGATAGCGGGTTCCAGTTGGGCTTCGGCTTGCTTCTCCACGGTGAACTTCACGGCGTCGGCGGCAGCTTTCGTGCGGAGGTAGTACATGCCCGTCTTCAGGCCCTTTTTCCAGGCGTAGAAGTGCATCGACGTCAGCTTGCCGAAGTTCGAGTCCTGTAGGTGAATGTTCAGCGACTGCGACTGACAGATGAACGCACCCCGGTCGGCGGCCATGTCGATGATCGTCTTCTGCTTGATCTCCCACACCGTTTTGTACAGGTCCTTGATGTTTTGCGGAATGTTCGGAATGTCCTGCACCGAGCCGTTCGCCCGGATCAGGTTGTTCTTCATGGTGTCGTTCCAGAGGTTAAGCTTCACCAGATCCTTCAGCAGGTGCTTGTTCACCACCACGAACTCGCCCGACAGCACGCGCCGGGTGTAGATGTTGCTCGTGTACGGCTCGAAACACTCGTTGTTGCCCAGAATCTGCGAGGTCGATGCGGTTGGCATGGGGGCCAGCAGCAGTGAGTTCCGAACGCCATGTTCCATCACGGCTGAGCGCAGCGATTCCCAATCCCAGCGATTGGAATCCGGCGTCACGTTCCACATGTCGAACTGGAAAATACCCTGCGAAATGGGCGAGCCTTTCCAGGTTTCGTACGGGCCTTCCTCCTTCGCCTGCTCCATCGACGAGGTCATGGCGGCAAAGTAGATGGTCTCGAAAATGTCTTTGTTCAATTTCTGCGCTTCGTCCGACTCAAACGGCATCCGCAGGAGAATAAACGCATCAGCCAGCCCCTGCACACCCAACCCAATCGGCCGGTGACGCATGTTCGAGCGTCGGGCCTCTTCAACGGGGTAATAGTTCAGGTCGATGATCTTGTTCAGGTTGCGCGTCGCCGTTTTGGTGACGTCGTACAGTTTCTGATGGTCGAACCGGAGGATGCCGTCCTGACCCCGTACCAGAAACTTCGGCAGGGCAATGGACGCTAAGTTACACACCGCCACTTCGTCGGGCGAGGTGTATTCCATGATCTCGGTGCAGAGGTTGCTCGACTTGATGGTACCGAGGTTTTTCTGGTTCGATTTCTTGTTGGCGGCATCCTTGTACAGCATGTACGGTGTGCCGGTTTCGGTCTGCGATTCCAGAATTTCGTACCATAAATCCTGTGCCTTGATGGTTTTGCGGGCGCGGCCTTCGCGTTCGTAACGGGTGTACAGGGCCTCGAACTCGTCGCCGTAGGCATCGCTCAGGCCGGGGCACTCGTGCGGACACATCAGCGACCACACATCGTTGTCTTCCACCCGCTTCATGAACAGATCGGGAATCCAGAGGGCATAAAACAGGTCGCGGGCGCGCATTTCCTCTTTGCCGTGGTTCTTTTTCAGGTCTAAGAACGCGTTGATGTCGGCATGCCACGGCTCCAGATACACCGCAAACGAGCCTTTCCGCTTGCCACCGCCCTGATCCACGTAGCGGGCCGTGTCGTTGAAGACGCGGAGCATCGGCACAATCCCGTTGGAGGTGCCGTTGGTGCCCTTGATGTACGTCCCCGTCGCCCGGACGTTGTGAATGCTCAGACCAATACCCCCCGCCGACTGCGAAATCTTGGCAGTCTGTTTCAGCGTGTCATAAATACCGTCGATGGAGTCGTCTTTCATCGTCAGCAGGAAGCACGACGACATTTGCGGCTTCGGCGTACCGGCGTTGAACAGGGTCGGCGTCGCGTGGGTGAACCACTTTTCCGACAGCAGATTGTACGTTTCGATGGCCGCGTCGATGTCGTCCATGTGAATACCCACGGCCACGCGCATGAGCATGTGCTGTGGACGCTCGGCGATTTTGCCGTCGATTTTCAGCAGGTACGACTTTTCGAGCGTTTTATAGCCGAAGTAATCGTAGCCGTAATCGCGGTCATAGATGATGGTCGAATCGAGGAGGGCCGCGTTGGTACGCACGATCTCGTACACGTCTTTCGCAATCAGCGACGCATTTTCACCGGTCGTTTTGTCCTCATAAAGATACAGCCGCTTAATCGTGCTCGAGAACGACTTGTTGGTCTCTTTGTGCAGGTTCGAGATGGCAATCCGGGCGGCCAGGATGGCGTAATCCGGGTGCTTGGTGGTCATCGACGCGGCTGTTTCGGCGGCTAAGTTGTCGAGTTCGGTGGTCGTCACGCCGTCGTAGAGGCCGCTGACCACTTTCATGGCCACATCGACCGGTTGGAGGTAGTTGGGGTCGAGACCGTAGCAGAGTTTCTCGATGCGGGCGGTGATCTTGTCGAACTTAACCGACTCCCGGCGTCCGTCGCGTTTGATTACGTACATGGGTTGTTGGAATTAGTGTGTATGTATGATAAATGTTTGTTTCATGTGAGGAGTAGGCAGAAAATCATTGTCTGAATAGACGGTGAAATTTTGGGGAAGGTTCACCCGTTTTGTAATCGCTTGGAAAAGTCAAACCGGATCGTCCGAAAATCATTGGCTTATCGACTGATGATTAAAGAATTAAGTCTCACTGTTCCACGAAAATACCCCGGAAAAACACATCAATTTTTTTGGCGATAGGGGACTGTTGTTACACAAAGAGCTGTCAATGAGTGCTTTCGTGCCATAATATAGGGGTAATATCACAAGTAACCTCGAAAAAAGTCTACTTTTTAGGATTAGGTAATTAGTGTTTCACGACCCTAAATTTTCGACCCTGAGTCCTTGTAAACCAGCCAATAACCCCGTACTTTTGCAATCCTTTTCGGACGGAAACCGAACACGGCAAAAGAAATCAGGATCATATCATGAAAAAAGGCATTCACCCGGAATACCGCGAAGTGGTTTTCCACGACCTGTCGAGCGACTACAAGTTTGTCACGCGGTCGACGGTTCAAACCAGAGACACGATGGAGTTTGAGGGTCAGACCTATCCCCTCGTGAAAATCGAAGTTAGCTCGCAGTCGCACCCCTTCTACACGGGCAAAAACGTACTGCTCGATACGGCGGGTCGCGTGGACAAGTTCCGCAAGCGCTACGGCCAAAAGTAGTTTTCGCCAACCGCACCAAATTATCAACCGTCCCCATTGGCTCCGTGCCGATGGGGACGGTTTTGTTTGCAGTTCCCTGAGCCGACGACCGGCCTTCACCCCCAACCCCCTGAAGGGGACTTTACGGACTTGGCTATCGGTATCTAACTCCGTGAAGCCCCCTTCAGGGGGTTGGGGGTAAAGGCCGGTGGGGGTTTTTAGTCATCTGTGGGCTTTTTCGGCGAAGAGTGCGGATATTTGCGGGCCGTATCAAACCCGCTCATGCCAAACCTGATTCTGTTCGACGACCCTACGATTCGCACCGCGCTGCTGCCCTTTACGTTTACGCGGCCGGTAGCGGGCATTCGGGTCGGTATTCATACGATTGCCGAGAAATGGAGTAACCGCTTAGGTGTTCCAGCCTCGTTCCAGACGCAACACTATCTGCAAGCCCGGTTTCCGATTGAACAATCCGATGACGCGCTGTACATCAACGGGGCTGTTTGCCCGACGGATGAGCTGGTAACGGCCATTCACCAATTAGGGTGGGGGGAAGAATTGAGACTGCCCAACGACGAGTTGATTGCCGTTCGCACGTCGTCATTCCCGGAAACGGCACCTAACCCGCGTCCGCCCGATGACCTGTCCGGCACCCGCACGTTCACCGGTGAACTGATTATTATCCGCCACCTGACAGATATCTTTCTGCAAAACGGTGAGCAGATTCGGGCGGATTTTGCGCAATTGACCGCCGGTCGTACCTCGCAGCCGATTACGGACCCGTTCACACGCTGTTACGCTCCCGAAAACATTTTTATCGAACCCGGCGCGGTTATTCGGGCGTCGGTGCTGAATGCCGAAGGCGGACCGATTTATATTGGTAAAAACGCGGTGATTCAGGAAGGGACGATTATGATTGGCCCGTTCGCCCTCTGCGACAACGCTACCGTGAACTGGGGCGGGAAGATGCGGAGCAATACCACTGTTGGGCCGTGGTGCAAGGTCGGGGGCGAAGTAGGTAACTCGGTCCTGTTCGGCTACAGCAATAAAGCCCACGACGGGTTTCTGGGAAACTCTGTCATCGGCGAGTGGTGCAACCTCGGCGCGAACGTCAACAACTCGAACCTCAAAAACGACTACACCAACGTCAAACTCCACAGCTACGCCACCAATCAGTTAGAAGATACCGGGCGGCTGTTTTGCGGGCTGATGATGGGCGATTACACCAAGGCCGGCATCAGTACGATGTTCAATACCGGTACCGTCGTGGGCGTAAATGTCAACGTGTTTGGGGCTGGCTTTCAGCCGAAGCATATTCCGTCGTTCTCGTGGGGCGGTGCCGCCGAAGGGTTCACCAACTACCGCATCGAAAAGGCGTTACAAGTCGCCCGCGAGACCGTCGGTCGCCGGGGGATCGAGTTTGGACCGGTGGATGAGGCCATTTTATGCGCAATCTACGGCCATGCTGTTTAACGAAATCATCGGCTGCGACGCCACGAAGGCCGCCCTGCTGCGGGCTGTCGAGACGAACCACCTCGCCCACGCGCTTTTGTTCGACGGGCCGACGGGCAGTGCCAACCTCGCCCTCGCGCTGGCGTTGGCGACGTACGTGAACTGCGAAGATAAGAACCGGTCCGGCGCTCCGGTGGTCGATGCCTGCGGGCGGTGTGCGTCCTGCGCCAAAATGCAGAAACTGGTTCATCCGGACCTGCATTTGATCTTTCCGGTGGCGAACATCGCCAATAAGGGCAAAACCAGCGAAGCGTTTCTGGTCGACTGGCGGAAATTCATTCTCGAAAACCCGTACCGGACGCTGCCCGAATGGCTTGACTCCATCGACGCGGACAATAAACAGGGTAACATCACGGCCGAAGAGTCGCGGAATATTCTGCAAAAACTGTCGCTGAAAGCCTACGAGGGTGCCTACAAAATCATGCTGATCTGGTTGCCCGAACTGCTCAACATCGCGTCGGCCAACGCCCTGCTGAAAGTGCTGGAGGAGCCACCCGCCCAAACGCTGTTTCTGCTCGTCACCAATCAGCCCGATAAACTGCTGATTACGATTCTGTCGCGAACGCAGCGGGTAGCCGTCCGGCCGTTTACGGATGATGAAGTTGCTATGCACCTGCGGCAACACCTGAACATCGACGAGGCCAAAGCCACGCGGGTGGCCTACTTAGCCAACGGCGATTTATCGGCCGCGATTCGGCTGGCTAAGCACGAAGATGGCGATGGTGCGAATCAACACGCCTGGTTTGCCGAGTGGATGCGGCTGTGTTACCGGCAGGATTTGATCCAATTGGTGAAACAGGCTGACCTGTTCGACGGTTTTAGCAAGGAACGTCAGAAGGGGTTGCTCGAATATGGGCTGCACACCTGCCGCGATCTGTTCTTGTGGCAGCAGGGCGCGGCCGAATTGCTGCGGTTACCCGATACCGAACTGACCTTTATAAAAAACTTTGCCAAAGTGCTGACACCCGCCCACGTCGAACGGATCGTTGCTGACCTGAACGAAGCCGTTTTTCACCTCGAACGGAACGCCCGCGCCAAAATGATTTTATTGGATATGTCGCTTACCTTTAGCGGGTTAATCCGGGCTACGGCATGAAACTTCGCAAAGTCAGCGCGCCAAAACCGAAACAAATTATCGGCATGACCGACGTGGTCGATTTCCCCGACCTGGAGCTGTTCGATGTAAAGGCCAAGATCGACACGGGGGCCTACACCTCGGCGCTGCATTGCAAGGACGTTCGGTTGGTGAAGTCGGGCTTAAAGACTACGCTTAGTTTTTGCGTGATTGAGCAAACCGGTGAGGTTGCCAGGAAGTTTTACAGTGCTGATTTCAAGCAGCGGCTGATTAAAAACTCATTTGGTATCGCCGAGAAGCGGTACGTCATCAAAACCAGAATCAAACTGTTCGGGCGCATCATCAAAACCGAATTTACCCTCGCCGACCGCGAACGCATGAAAAATCCGGTGCTCTTAGGCCGAAAACTGCTCCGTAACCGCTTCATCGTGGACGTGTCGCAGCAGAACCTGTCCTACGACAAAAAGACCGGTACCGTATCATCGACCCGCGCCGACACGCCTGATTCCCCACTCAACAGTTGACCACAACCCGTTTTTATGCGTATTGCCATATTGTCGGCCAATCCGAATCTCTACTCGACGAAGCGATTGGTCGAAGCTGCGCAGCAGCGCGGTCACGATGCCCTGATTATTGACCACCTGAATTGTCAGGTCATGATCGAAGGCGGCAACCCGTCGGTGCTGTACCGGGGCGAAGCCGTCGAACAACTCGATGCCGTTATTCCCCGGATTGGCGCGTCCGTTACCGATTACGGGTGTGCTATTGTGCGGCAGTTCGAGATGATGAAAGTCTTTACCACCGCCAAATCGCAGGCCATTTCGCGGTCGCGCAACAAGCTCCGCAGTTTGCAGGTCCTCTCGAAAGCGGGCGTGGGCCTTCCCAAAACCGTTTTCGCCAACCACCCAAAAGAGGTAGACCGGCTCATCGAACTCGTCGGCGGACCGCCCGTCATTATCAAGTTATTGGAAGGGACGCAGGGCATTGGCGTGGTACTGGCCGAATCCACTAAAACCGCCAAATCGACCATCGAAGCATTTTACGGTTTGGGCAAACACGTGCTGGTGCAGGAATACATCGCCGAAGCCAAAGGGTCCGACATTCGGGCGTTTGTCGTAGGCGGACGCGTGGTCGGTGCCATGAAAAGACAGGGTTCCGACAATGAGTTTCGGTCCAATCTGCACCGGGGTGGCCGCTCCGAAGCCATTCAACTTACTCCCGAAATTGAGTGGGCGGCCATCAACGCGGCTCGTGCGCTGGGTCTGAAAGTAGCCGGTGTGGATATATTATTGTCCGAACGCGGCCCGCTGGTGCTGGAAGTGAACTCGTCGCCGGGGCTGGAAGGCATCGAAAAAACGACGGGTTTAGACATCGCCGGGCAAATTGTTGAATACATCGAAGAACGCGGCCGTTCGGACGAAAGCGATACGGTAGGGGTGTAGCCGGACGAACGACTTTGGGCGGACGGGCGTTTTTGTGGTTGATGTGCTGTCGGTTTCTCAAAGCCGACACATCGCGTCAGCAACCATATCGGTTTTGAGAAACCGACAGCACAATTGAAAACATGGAAACTGAACCGATTATAAACCGTGTGGCCAAAAGCGGCTTAGTCACGCTGGACCTGGAAGATTACTATCACCCCGGCGAACGGGTCGTCTATGACCTGAAAGACAACCTGTTCATGGGCCTGATTCTGAAGGAAAAGGACTTCCGCGAGTTCCTGAAAACCCACGACTGGACGCAGTACACGGGAAAAAATGTGGCTCTTGCCTGCTCCGAAGATGCCATTGTGCCGACTTGGGCGTATATGTTGCTCACCATTCAGTTGCAACCCTACGCCAATACCATCGTCTTCGGTTCGCTTCAGGATCTGGAAGAAAAATTGTATTTCGACGCCATCGCCCAAATCAACCCCGACGACTACCGCGACGCCCGTGTGGTCATAAAAGGATGCAGCAAAGTACCCGTTCCCGTAGCCGCTTACGTCGAAATCACGCGGGTCCTGCGCCCGGTTGCGCTGTCGCTGTTGTTCGGTGAGCCATGCAGCACGGTGCCGTTGTACAAGCGGAGGTAAACGTTTATCCGCATAAAAAGGAGAGGGCACCGATAACAACTATCAGTACCCTCTCCTTTTTTATAAAGTTGAATTTGTCTGACCAGCGCACGTCACGCTTTATCGGTAGCCGCATAGGATCCGATTGGTCTGAGCATCTTTACCGCATCTTCTATTAGAAAACCCCGCAAACTCAGGTCGGCATCTATGGACGGCCAATGAATGCCAGTGCCGGACACGACGTAGCTCTCTAACTGCTGATCGGTGGCATTTGCCAGAAATGAGTAATCGGATAACCGTCGGCTAATAATACTGCGGTTTGTCAAAATCAGCAGCCAAATATCCAAATCCCGGAAAAAAGCGAACCGGGCAATGTGCAGGTTCTCTGCGGCAATGAGCCGATCAAACTCATCAGCCTGTACGTTGATTGACTCGTCAGTCCCTGTAGACAAATACTCCGTCAGTTTGCTACTGACCAAAGGTGGTACGCCAGGCATTGATGAAGGAGTCATAATGTTCCGTGATCAGATTAACAATATCGCGTAATTCGTTTTTCTTAAAACCCCGGCAGTACGTCATGTCGATTTCCGGTACTAACACAAACCGGGCCTCGTGATCTGCTTTCGCAACATGAATATGGATTGGCTCGTGCTCGTTCAGATAAAAAAAGAAGCGGTAGCCTCGGATCAATAAAACGGTGAGCATGGGTCAAATCTACACCTTCCCGGTCAAAAACTCAGCCGTGTAGTTACCGTCGGTGAGTTGCACCATCTGTTCCGGTGTGCCCTCAAACGTGACGTAGCCGCCGGTCTGACCGCCTTCGGGGCCGAGGTCGATGATGTGGTCGGCGCATTTGATGATCTCGGTGTTGTGCTCGATGATGATGACCGAATCGCCCTGATCGACTAAGGCGTTGATGGCTTTCAGCAGCTTGCGGATGTCGTGGAAGTGCAGACCCGTCGTTGGTTCGTCGAAGATAAATAGCGTTTGCCCCTTGTTCGGGTTGCCCTTACCTAAGAATGACGCCAGTTTTACGCGCTGTGCTTCACCCCCCGACAGCGTATTCGCTGATTGACCCAACCCGATGTAGCCCAGACCAACTTCCTGCAATGGCATCAGTTTATCGGCCATCTTGGGGTCGGCTTTGCGGAAAAAGATAATGGCTTCGTCGACGGTCATGCCCAGAATGTCGGACACGTTTTTGTCGTGCAGCAACACTTCCAGCACCTCCTGCTTGAACCGCTGACCGTTACAGCCCTCGCATTTCAGGTAAATGTCGGCCATGAACTGCATCTCGACTTTTACCTCGCCCTCGCCCTGACATACTTCGCAGCGACCGCCATCGACGTTGAACGAGAAATGACTCGGTTTGTAGCCCCGCGCTTTGGACACGGGCTGATCGGCCATGACCTGCCGCAGGTAATCGTAGGCTTTGATGTACGTGACCGGGTTGGAGCGCGACGACCTGCCGATGGGATTCTGGTCGATCATTTCTACAGCCACAATCCGATCTAAACTGCCGCCCAGACCATCAAACCGGCCGTTTTCTTCGCTGGTTTCGCCCCGATGCCGCATCAGAGCCGGGTACAATACCTTCCTAATTAGGGTGGACTTGCCCGAACCCGATACGCCCGTTACGACGGTGAGCGTGTTGAGCGGAAACCGAACCGTTACGTCTTTGAGGTTATTTTCGCGGGCACCCTGCACCTCAATGAAGTGAGTCGCCGTCCGGCGGAACGTTGGCGTGGCAATCCGGTCGGTGCCGTTCAGGAAATTGATTGTGTGCGACGGGGAGCGTTCGCCCTCCTCGGCCTGCTGCATGATCTCGTCCAAAGTGCCCTGGAACATCAGTTCGCCCCCGTTTACCCCCGCATCCGGGCCGATGTCGATGATCTGATCGGCGGCCCGCATCACTTCTTCTTCGTGCTCCACTACGATTACGGTGTTCCCGAGGTCGCGCAGGGTTTCGAGCACGCTCACTAACCGTTGGGTATCGCGCGGGTGCAGGCCAATGCTCGGTTCGTCTAAGATATACATGGACCCGACCAGCGCCGAACCCAGCGAGGTCGCTAATTTAATCCGCTGATATTCACCGCCCGACAGGGAGTTGGTCAATCGGTTCAGGGTTAGATAGCCCAAACCGACGCGCTCCATGTAATCGAGCCGGTTCTGGATTTCGATCAGAATCCGGTTAGCGATCTGCTGTTGCTGCACCGGCAAATTGAGGTTGCGGAAAAAGGCGGTCGTCTCGGTCAGGGGCATCAAGACCAGATCGGTGATACTCTTGCCGCCGACTTTCACGAAACTGGCATCTTTGCGCAATCGTGATCCCCGGCATTCGGGACAGGTGGTTTTGCCCCGGTACCGCGACAGCATCACGCGGTACTGCACCTTAAATGTCTGGCTTTCAACGAAATCAAAAAAGGCGTTGATTCCCTGAAAATAGTTGTTGCCGTTCCAGAGGAGGTCCTGCTGAGTGGGCGTAAGGTCTTTGAACGGCCGGTGAATCGGGAAGTCGAAGCGGATGCCGTTTTTGAGCAGCGGCTTCAGGAACTCTTCGCTCATTTTCTCGCTCCGCCAGGGGGCAATGGCTCCCTCAAACACCGACAGGTTTTTGTCGGGAATGACCAGATCTGGATCAATGCCCAGCACTTTGCCGAACCCATCGCACCGGCGACAGGCCCCGTACGGATTATTGAAGGTGAACAGGTTCACACTTGGCTCCTCGAACGCAATATCATCCAGCTCGAACTTGTCCGAAAACCCCCGCGATTCCTTATCAACGATATCAACCCGGCAGATGCCCTCGCCTTCCGAGAAAGCGGTTTGCACCGAGTCGGAATAACGGTACTGGCCTTCTTCATCGGGGTTGCCGTCGGCGTCGTGCTGTACGGTACCCCGGTCGATCAGGATTTCGAGGGTGGTGTGGCGCAGGTCGCGGTCGGTGGCTTTTTCGTCTTCGAGCAGTGCCTCGATCTGTTTCACCACGCCATCCGTCACAATGCGGGTGTAGCCTTTCTGGAGCAGGATTTTCAGTTCATAGGTCAGCGTCCGGTCTTCGTGAATGCGGAGCGGAGCCATAATCATGATCCGCTGACCGTCTTCGAACGAATACAGAAAATTGACGACGTCGGTCACGGTATCTTTCTTGACGACACCACCCGAAATCGGCGAATAGGTAATGCCGGCGCGGGCAAAGAGCAGCTTGAAATAATCGTAAATTTCGGTGGATGTGCCGACCGTCGAACGCGGGTTGCGGCTGGTGACCTTCTGCTCGATGGCAATGGCCGGCGATACGCCCCGGATGTATTCGACGTCGGGTTTTTCCATCCGGCCGAGAAACTGCCGGGCGTAGCTGCTCAGGCTTTCGACGTACATGCGCTGCCCCTCGGCAAAGAGCGTATCGAAGGCGAGCGACGACTTTCCGGAGCCGGACAAGCCGGTTAAGACCACTAACTTGTTGCGCGGAATGGCAACATCTATGTTCTTGAGATTATGTACCTTCGCCCCCTTGATAACGATAAACTGCTTGGGGTCAAGACTTTCGACGGGAGGATATGACGATGGCGCGATGGCTGGCTGCATAGACGAAAAAAGGCGGTTAGCCTATCCTTTTCTAACGGTTTTGGCCCGCAGTTGGTTCTTCAGAAATAGATGGACTTTATAGGCGACGATGTTATTAAATTGCTACTCGCGCTGCTGATTGGCGGGTGCATCGGCGCCGAGCGGGAGTACCACAGCAAGGCGGCTGGTTTTCGGACCATTATCCTGATTTGTGTCGGTTCGGCCCTGTTTACGATGGTGTCCGCCCGGTTTGGTTCGTCCGGCGACCGCATTGCCGCCAACATCGTCAACGGCATTGGCTTTCTGGGGGCGGGCATCATCTACCGGGAAGGCAACCGCATCAAGGGGCTGACCACCGCGGCTACGGTCTGGTCGGTAGCGGCTCTGGGTGTTTGCGCCGGTAGCGGCAATTACAGCATCGCCCTGCTTGGGTTCGGGATCATACTGAGCGCGCTGCTTTTTCTGGGTGGGGCATCGAAAGGACTGAACCGACTGAATCAGACCCGGCATTACAGAATTGTGGCGACCTACCGCAACAAAACGCTTCATCATTACGAAACCGTATTCGAGGAGTGCGGCCTGACACCCCGGCGCGGACCACAACAGCGCATCGGCAACGAGATTACCGGTAACTGGGACGTGCATGGGTCAGAGAAGAACCACGAACGGTGCATTAAACGGCTGCTAAACGATGATAATGTGAAAGAATTTATCTTCTGATTTCGTTACTATTCTGATGTCTTTGTCTTACTAACTACCATGAATCATATCAGCAAATTGTTCCTGCTCTCGACCCTGTTGATGAGCAGTCTGGCCTTCGGCCAAATTACCGCCGACCCCGAAGATCGGCGCGATCAGGGGAAGGACCCCTTAAAAACCCAAACGCCCGAAGGGAAGCCCTTGCCGTTTAGTCAGCGGCTTCGGTTTGGGGGAGGTATCACTGGATTGCGGTTTGGAAATCCTACCAGTCTGGGGGCGTCGCCGGTGGTCGCCTATCAGGCATCGGAGCGGCTAATCCTGGGCGTTGCTGTGAGTTATACGTATACGCGGTACAAGTTGCCGTACTACACACCCGCCACGCTGAATCAGTATGGAGGACGCGGATTTGCGATGTACGAATTCATTCCGGCATTAGTGCCTAACCTGTATCTGCACGGTGAACTGGAGACCAGCACGTACCAGATAAAGACAGATGGGTTCCCCAATTCGCAGACGGGATCAGTTACAGCCCCGTTGGTGGGATTAACGTACTCGCAGCCTATTTCCCGCCGGTTTGGATTCAACATTACTGCGTTGTACAACCTGAATTACACGAACAACTACGCGTCAAGCCGGGTGTATAGCAACAGCCCGTTTGTGTTTCGGATCGCTTTCTTCTAAAACTAATTAGTGATAAAAAGCGGAGTGGTCAGCAACTAAGTTGCTGACCACTCCGCTTTTTTGTGGCCTCATCTACGCGACCGACGTTGCGGCCCGGTTAGCACCTCGAACCGGTATTTTACCTAAAATCATGTCGGCGGCTTTTTCGGCAATCATAATCACCGGCGCGTTGGTATTGCCCGATACAATGGTTGGCATGATGGACGCATCTACCACGCGCAGCCCTTCAATGCCGCGCACCCGCAGTTCACTATCCACCACGGCCATCTCATCCGAACCCATTTTGCAAGTGCCAACGGGGTGATAAACCGTCTCCAGTTGCTTGCGAACGTGAGTCATGATGCCCTCGTCGGAGGAGCGGTCGGGTGGGGTTTGCAGGCGTTCAAAATAGGGCGAAAAGGCGGATGCCTGCATGACTTCGATGGCTTTCTTCATACCCGCCAGTAGCGTTAACCGGTCGGCTTCGGCTTCCAGATAGCGCGGGTCAATCACCGGCGCATCGAACGGATTGGCCGAACGCAGCGTGACGGTACCCCGGCTTTGTGGTTTCAGCAGTGTCGGCAGAATAGTATAGCCATCGGTGGTGGGGTAGGTAGTCAGGTCGTAGAGGTCGGCCTTGTAATCGTCGCCCACGTGTACCGGTGCGAAGTGAAACTGGATGTCAGGCCGGTCGGTGGCGTGTCCGGTGCGAATAAAGGCGGTGGCTTCGAGCGGGCTGATGGTGAGCGGTCCTTTCCTGAACAGTACGTATTGGAGCAACGCTTTGGCCTGATTCAGCGGTTTCAGCGCATGGTTCGACGTGATGTTCTGGTTACACAGGCTGCTCACCCCGACGAACACATGATCCTGCAAGTTTTGCCCCACGCCGGGTAATTCTTTCCGCACGTTGATACCGGCCCGTTTCAGTTCAGCTGCCGGTCCGATACCCGACAGCATCAGCAATTGGGGCGAGGCAAAGGCCCCGGCCGATAAAATTACTTCGCGGTTCGCGCCGACGGTTTCGGTCGTGGGTGATCCAGCCGAATTTGTTCGGACAAATTCCACCCCCGTTACCTTGTTGCCCGACAAAAGGAGCTGGGTCGTGTGGGCATGGGTAATCACCGTCAGGTTGGGGCGGTTCAGCACTGGTTTCAGAAAAGCCGTGGCCGCGCTGTGTCGTTTGCTGTCTTTGATGGTGAATTGAAACAAACCAGCCCCGGCCTGTTCGGCCCCGTTGTAATCCGGATTTTCGGGAATTCCCGTTTCTACACAGGCCTTGATAAACGCCCTGGCCAATGGGGTCTGAAAGCGGGTGGCATAGGTGACGTTCAGTGGTCCGGTCGTGCCATGGTAGGTCTCGTTTAACTGATTGGCCTGCTCATTGTGTTCAGAACGAGTGAAATACGGCAATATATCGTCGTAGCTCCAACCGGTATTGCCCGCCCTGGCCCAGTCGTTGTAGTCTTCGCGGTTGCCGCGTACGTAGGCCATGGCGTTAGTCGAACTGCTGCCGCCGAGGGTTTTGCCGCGTGGCTGAAACATGATCCGGTTGTCTACGAAGGGCTGCGGCTCGGTCCAGAACGCCCAGTCGACAGCAGTCCGATTTAGTTTCGAGTAAGCCGCCGGAATGTGAATTTCCATCTTTCTGTCGGGGCCGCCCGCTTCAAGCAGCAATACCGATACGGCAGGGTCCGCCGACAGGCGATTGGCAAGCACACACCCGGCCGAGCCTGCCCCCACGATGATATAATCGAATGACATTTGATCCGTATGTTTTGGTTTTGGGTCTAATGAAGGTACAAAATAATCTGGACGAAATGCCAAAACGGAGCTTGGTCAGAAGAAAAGCGAAGGGTTTATAAACGGGTAACGTCGGCCGGTGAAGCAGGAAAGTAAACACGTCGGCTTGATTGTTGTTTCCGTAATTGTTGGCCGTAACGGGCCAACCAATTGGTTTGTAACTCAACGACGGTATGTATGGAACACGTGGCAGTACTGGCAACAGGATTGCGTTTTCCAGAAGGTCCGGTATTTGATGTAGCGGGCGGTCTGTGGTGCGCAGAGCAGGAGGGAGAGGGGTTGCTTCGTCGTTACCCGGACGGACGCGTGGAGCGGTTTAAAACCGGTGGCAAACCGACCGGTCTCGCGCTTGGGCCGGACGGCTATCTTTGGTTCTGCGACTCCGGGCAGAATGCCATCCGGCGGTTTCACCCGGACGAACGGCGCATTGAAACGGTGATCGACACCTTTAACGGAAAACTGCTTAACCGACCCAACGACCTGCTGTTTGATTCGGCTGGCAATCTTATTTTTACCTGTCCCGGCCCTCCGGTGGGGGAACCGGACAGCGAACAGCCGCAAAGCGTTGTCTTATCCATGACGCCGGGTGGCCTGATTCAGGTTATCGCCGATGGAATGCATTATGCCAATGGTCTCGCGGTTATTCCCAATACGGATATTCTGCTGATTACAGAAACCCAGAAACAGCGCATCTGGAGCGGGTTTTGGGATGGGGTAAATACGAGTTGGGACACCATCAACGTCTGGGCTGCGATTGATAACGTAACCAACGCTGTCCACGGCCCCGACGGTATGGCGCTCGGGCCGGACGGAAATCTGTACGTGGCTGTGTTTGGGGTAGGGGAGATTCGGGTGTTCGACGCGGATGGGGAATTTCTACGGACCATTACCCTGCCTGGCTGCAATCCGACAAATTGCGCCTTTGATCCCGGTGGCAAACTTGGCCTTGTCGTTACCGAAGCCGAACGGGGCGAATTACTCCAGATAATGTTGTGATAAATGACAGAAGGAGTCTGAAACGGCTTCAGACTCCTTCTTTATAACTCGCCAATGTCTTCGTTCCAGACGTCGGGTTTGGCCGCGATAAACTGGTTCATCATCTCGACGCATTCCGGCAAATCCAGGTCAATCACTTCTACGCCGTGTTGCTCCATAAAGGCCCTTGCGCCGGGAAACGTCCGCGACTCGGCCACGATCACTTTTGGGATTTTGAACTGTACAATCGTACCGGCGCACATGTAGCAGGGCATCAGCGTAGAATAAATAACCGTATCGCGAAACGACCCGACGCGCCCGGCGTTGTTGAGGCAATCCATTTCGCCGTGGAGAATCGGGTTGTTTTCCTGCACCCGCTTGTTATGCCCCGACGCCACCAATTTCCCGTTCTTCACCAATGCCGAGCCGATGGGAATACCACCCTCGCCCAAACTCTTCCGCGCTTGCCGGATGGCTTCCTGCATGAATTCGTCCATATAGGGTTATGCCGCCGTTTTGATTATATAATCCAATACATCATCAATATTGTAGAGCTTACTCTGGACGATTCGATAAAGCTCAGAAAAAGACTCTAAAGCTTCTTTCGTCTTTAACTCTTTGGTCGAGTACGTAACGAAGTCGACTTCAGTCCATGCTTCTCCGGGTAGCGCGGCTAAAAAAGACAACGGCTCATTGCCTGGGTAGTAATGTAGAAGGAAATGTTCCCCTTCATGCTTTGCAATTGACCATTTAAACCTGCCGTCATACACGAAGAACACCTCATTTTCATTCCTCACAGCTTGAGTAATGAGTTGCTGATTCGAAATCATCGAATTAATGGCTGCAATGATCTTGTACATGGCCGTTACTAGTTTATGATCTTGTTGTAATTTGATACGTCGATGTGTCGAATCGTCTCTCTCAACTCACTCACTAAACTGCGTTTTTTAGGCTCTGTCAGCAGTCGTGGGTTCTTTGTAAAGTTAGCGATTTTAGCCAGCTGCTCAGCGAGTGCGACGGTGGGAACCTTATTTCCGATGATCTGCCCCTCAATGTCATTGAGCAGATTAATGATCTCGTTTGCCTGATCTTTATCAGCCGCTGTATAGTCGTTCAGCCGCTCGACCTTATACTTCAGGTCCGAAAGGGTCAATTGAATCGAATAAGTAGTTATCGCATTAAGAGCCGATACTAACTTATCTCTGTTCTTGAAGAAAAGGTAAATGGCAATGCCGGAAGCAATGACAGTGAGCAGGTTAGCTGAAAAGTTAACCCAGAAATCGACTTCTTTCATGAAAAGCTACGGAACACGCTGATAATCCGCAAGTATGACAATTTGAAACCAGTAAGCAAATCCGGTTTATTAAATTGCCATACCTGCGCTCAACTGTTTCTAACTCTTCCGCCCACCGCGCCGGTTTTGGCCTTTGGGAGCGGCTCCTTTTGCGCCCTTAGCCTGCGAACCAATTGTGCGGCTGCGCGAACCGGAACTGCTGCGCTCCTGCCGGCCGCGATTGCTGCTGCTGCTCCGTGTGTCGGAACCGTTGGCGCGGTTGCCCAGCGAATCGACCAACCAGAAATCCATGCTCCGGCGGCCAAGATTGGTTTCCTTGATCTTCACCGTAACAGAGTCGCCAAAGGTGAACATCTTCTTGTGCCGCTGCCCGACGATGCGGTAGTTTTCCTTGTCGAACTCGTAGAAATCGTCGTTCAGGTCGGACATACGGACCAGGCCCTCGCAACTGTTCTCGGTGATCTCGACGAAAATGCCGAATTCGGTAACGCCGGAAATAATACCCGCGAACGCCTTTTCGGGATCGACGCGGCTCATGAACTCAACCTGCTTGTATTTGATCGACGCGCGTTCGGCGTCGGAAGCCATCTTTTCGCGGTCCGACGAATGCTTGCAGCGGTCTTCGAGGGATTCTTTGTCAGCGGGACGGCCACCGTCCAAGTAATGTTGCAGGAGTCGGTGCGCCATCATGTCGGGGTAGCGACGGATGGGCGAGGTAAAGTGTGAATACCGCGCAAAGGCCAGACCAAAGTGCCCCAGGTCTTCGGTGCTGTACCGCGCCTTCGACATGGTCCGAACGGCCAGCTGTTGCAGCATGTTCTGCTCCGGTTTGCCCTCGATGCTGTCCATGAACTGGTTGAACGAGTTCGATAACTGCTTCGGATTGCCCAATTTGAGTTTGAAACCCAGCCGCCCGGCAAAGTCCGAAAACGCCTGCAACTTGTCTTCGTTCGGGCCTTCGTGTACCCGGTAGACCATCGTATTCTCCAGCCCTTTCGGCGACTTGCTGTGCACAAACTCGGCCACACGCTTGTTGGCCAGCAGCATAAACTCCTCAATCAGCTTGTTGGTATCCTGCCGAATCTTCGGAAAAACGCCCAATGGCACGCCGTTCTCGTCTAATTTGAATTTTACTTCTACCGTCTCGAAGTTGATCGCGCCGTGCTTAAACCGTTCGTCGCGGAGTTTGTAGGCCAGTTCGTTCAGGAGTTGCAACTCGGTGATAAAATCGCCCGCGCCGACGTTCAGAATGTCCTGCGCTTCTTCGTAAGAAAACCGACGGTCGGAGTGAATAATCGTCCGGCCAAACCACTCATTGATGAGTTTGGCGTTGCTGTCCAGCTCAAACACCGCCGAAAACGTCATTTTGTCCTCGTTGGGCCGCAATGAACACAGGTTGTTCGACAGGGCTTCAGGCAACATCGGCACTACGCGGTCGACTAAATAAACCGACGTCGCCCGTTTGTAGGCTTCATCTTCCAGCAGGGAGCCGGGCAGGACGTAATGCGTTACGTCGGCGATGTGGATGCCAATTTCGTAATTGCCGTTATCGAGTAGTTGAACCGACAGCGCATCGTCAAAATCCTTCGCATCAACGGGGTCGATGGTAAACGTGGTGATGTCGCGGAAGTCGCGACGGTGTTTCAGGTCCTTCTTCAGGATTTTAGTTGGGATCGCTTCGGCCTCCTGCTCTACCTCTTTCGGAAAGTCGATGGGCAACCCAAACTCGGCTAAGATGGCGTGCATCTCGGTGTTGTGGTCACCGGCCTTGCCCAGCACCGTAATCACTTCACCCTCGAAGCGGGTTTTGCCGCCCGTGGGGTACTGCGTCAGTTTGACAATTACCTTTTCGCCGTTTTTGGCCGCGCCGAGGTGATCTTTCTTGATGTAAATTTCTTCGTACAGTTTCCGGCTGTCGGGCGTGACAAAGCCGTAGGTTTCCCACAACTCAATCGTACCGACCAGTTCCGTCCGGCCGCGTTCGATAATCTGCGTTACTTTCCCCTCCGTGCGTCGCTGCGAGCGGTTGCGCGAATCGCTGAACGGCATGACCTTTACCTTGTCGCCATCGATGGCACCGCCCAAATCCTCGGTGGGCACCCAGATGTCGGTGTCGCGAGTGCCGCCAGCAATGGCGACAAACGCAAATTTGGCATTCACATGGTCGACCACGCCTTCCAGCACACCCGCATCCGCGTTGGCCTGGTAGTTGCCGTCGGGCAAGCGGGTCAGTCGGCCTTCATCGGTCAATTCGCCGATTAAGCCGTGTATGAGCAGTTGCAGTTTGCGGTCGGCCACGTCGAAATGATCGAGAACCTGCCGCTGGGTGAAGGCTTCGTTGCTGTTTATTTCAAAATAGGCGGCTACGTCGCCTTTCAGTTCATCTAAGTAAGAGTCGGCCTTAATCACTGGACCGCCCTTGCTTCGTCGCTCCGTCCCCAGTTCGCGGGGTTTCGCGTAATTGGTTTGTTTTGGGTTTTTACTTCTCATTCGTTTACGTCAACCGTGGTAACGCACCAGCGTACACGGCGTATTTTTTAGGGTATGGAACACAATCGCGGACGCTGGTGCGCCCTGCGGTGTGCAATTAGTCACTGAATACTACATGGTCGGCGTCCACAATGGGAACGCCAGCTATGCGTAGATAAACCTGCGCCAGCATCACAACCGATTGTTCGGCGTAGTGCCGAATCTGGCTTAAATCGTGGTCCCGGTGATAAACAAAACTGGTCTGATCGCTGGCCCACGGCAACGGTTCGGCCGGAACATTCAGCGCGGCCGCCAATAAATCGAGGGAGATATAATGTCGCTTGTCGCCAAACTGCCACTGCTCCAGCACGTCCACATGCGGGATTTCCCAGGGCTTACGGCCGGAGAGTTGCAGCGGCTCCGGTAAAAGTAGTCCGTGAACAACCATGCGCCGACACAGATAAGGATAATCAAATTCCTTGCCGTTATGGGCGCAAAACGTTGGCGTGCCTTTAGACCGGGTGATGATCCGGTTAAATTCTTCCAGTATGGTCAACTCATCATCGTTTGCCAACACTTTGACCTTCAGGCGCGGAACATCGTCGTCGCTCCAGATCAGACCGCCGATGCCGATGCTGATGATTTTACCAAACTCGGCGTAATAGGAGGCCCGGTTATCGTACCAGTCGGCTTCGGTCCACGGCTCTTCGTTTTTGTAGCGGCTGATTTTTGCTTCCCACTGCTGCTGCATCCGCGCATCGAGTTTGTCAAACGAAGCCGCACCCGCCACCGTTTGCACGTCGATAAAGAGCAGATTTTTGAAACGATTCTGGTTGGCAGTTGGCATGGGCAAAACACGTTTCGGAAACTATGTGTGCAGAACCCCTTCCAGGCCCAGCGTTGGAATTTTAACGAGGTGCTGCTCGGTGATGCTGTCGGGCACGAAAATAAATTTCTTGTCGTAGACCTGATTATCAATGAAATAGCTCACCCAGTATTCATTGTTGAGGTGAAAAACATCCGGCATAATCGTTTCCACGACCTGATGCTCACCCGGTTGCAGGCCGACAAAGAAGTGACGCAGCGTTGAGGTTTTGGTAATCTCTTCCTGCACCCGTCCGTAACCTTTCGAGGTCACAAACACGTTGGCGATGGGCACGTCGTTCTGGTTGATCAGAAATACCTGCCAATCATAGTCGTTTAGTTCGTTCTGTTTCCGGGCGACGACCACTTGTACGCCCTCTACCGGCAAAAAATTAATATCTCGTTTCATTAATGCTTGTCTGTTTTCGTCCGGGTGACGAACTAATCAATTATGGATAAAACCCGTTTCTACCAGTTCCATCTCAAACAAATCAGCCAAATGATGCCGAACCTGCCCTGAAACGGCGGGCAAATCGACTTCGTAACCAAGTTCCTGCTGCATGGAAGTGACGGCCTTGTCGTCGATGCCGCAGGGAACGATATAGTTGAAATAACGTAAATCTGTGTTTACATTCAAAGCAAAACCGTGCATGGTTACCCACCGGCTGGCCTTAACGCCCATCGCGCAGATTTTCCGGGGATGGGGACTACCGTCTTCGTAATCTAACCAGACACCCGTCAGCCGCTCGGTTCCTGCCCCCTCAATCCGTCCGGCGTCGATACCGTATTCGGCCAGCGTGCGGATGATGGCTTCTTCCAGTAACCGCATGTAGCGGTGAATGTCGGTGAAAAAATTATCCAAATCCAGAATCGGATAGCCCACCAACTGACCCGGCCCGTGGTAGGTGATGTCGCCCCCCCGGTTGATGCGGTAGTACGTGGCCTGGTGAGCCAACAGCCCCTCGGCATTCAATAAGAGGTTTGCTTCCTTGCCGCTTTTGCCCAATGTGTAGACGTGAGGGTGTTCGCAAAACAGGAGGTAATTGGCCGTCGGCTGCCGGTTTTCGGCGGGTAGGTCGCGGTTGCGAATCTTTTGGGCAACGACTTCGGCAAATAACCGCTCCTGTTCATCCCAGGCGGCCTGATAGGCAATCAGTCCCAACTCCCGGACCTGCACTTGTTTAGTTGACCAACTCTTCATTCTTTTGCGCAAAAGGCGGCTAATCCGCTGATTGATAACATAGCAACCGGGCGGAAACGTTCGTACCTCACCTCACTACACCATCATGGCCCAGCACAACGATACCGGTAAAGCCGGTGAAGAACAAGCTGCCCGCTTCCTGACTGAAAACGGCTACGAAATTATGGCCCGTAACTACCGCCACCAGCACGCCGAAATCGACCTGATCGTTAAAAAGGGTAAGCTGCTGGTGTTTGTGGAGGTCAAGACCCGTACGAATCTTAGTTTCGGTAATCCCGAAGAGTTCGTTTCCTACGAGAAGACCAAACTCGTGATGAAAGCCGCCGACCATTACATCTTCGCCACGGACTGGCAGCACGACATCCGGTTCGATATTGTGTCTGTATCAATCACCACCAGTACGGTACAGGTCCGGCATATCGAAGATGCCTTTTATTAACGGGATAATCGACCGCTTAATAACATAACTATCACATAGTTATAATATAACACCAATATATTTTATCTTTGTAAGGCCAATCCGGTATATTTTATCTTTGTAAGGCCAATCCGGTCCGCCACCTTTTATCCGGTAAATCGGCCACTACTACCCATTTTGTTGGACTAAAACAACGACTGCTATAACCTTGTGAAGGTTTTAACATATCCCGTTGGAAACTAAAAACTTTTTGAAAGTTTCCACGGTTTCCCTCTCGACATGGCCGAAAGCCGTACTATGAGAGAGAAGATTTTAACCGAAGCAGAGAAACTCCTGTGGAAATTCGGGGTGAAGTCCGTCACGATGGACGACATAGCCCGGCAGGTGGGGATCTCCAAAAAAACGATCTATCAGCATTTTGTTGATAAGGATGACATCGTGTTACAGGTAATGCGGACGCATTTGGAACGGGATCAGAACGAGATGAACTGCATGGCCACCGAGTCAGCAGACCCGATTCATGAACTGCTGCGGATGTCGGAGATGATGCGAAAAAAAAATCACGAGGTAAACCCCAGTACGCTGATCGACATTCAGCGGCACTATCCAAAGGCCTGGACGGTGTTTCTGGATTTCAAGGAAAAGCACATCATCACATCGATCCGGCTAAACCTGCAAACCGGTATCGAACAGGGCCTTTACCGCACCGATCTGGATCTGGAAGTGATGGCCCGGTTACGCATCGAGTCGATCCAACTGGGGTTTGATGACCGCGTTTTTCCCAATGCGCTCACCAACATGCTCGCCATTCAGGAACAGTTACTGCACCATTTTATCCGGGGCATTCTTACCGAAAAAGGATTTGTCCTCTACAATCAATACAACCAAACCACAGTATGAATCGCCTATTTTACCCGTCACGCCGATGGTATGCCCTGTTGCTGACCGTCGGCTACAGCCTGACCGCAGCCGCCCAGAATCAGCCGCGCGGCTTCTCGCTGAATGAAGCCATTGAATTTGCCGTCAAGCAAAACGTAAATGTCCGAAACACTCAGTTAGACGCCGTCAGTGCCGAAGCCCGCATTAACGAAATCAAAGCCACTGCACTGCCTCAGGTAAGCATTGCGGGGCAGGTCCAGTACAATCCCATCATTCAGCAGGTCATTATTCCGGCGGGTAGTTTTGGGGCACCCGCGTCGGGTACGGCGGTGGCGGAGGGGGTACAGACGATTAAACTGAGCACCAACTTTGTGGGCAACGCCAGTGCGAGTCTCAACCAGTTGATCTTTGATGCCTCCTACAAAGTGGGGCTTAAAGCGGCTGCTACCTTTCGGGAGCTGGCACAGCGTACCATCACCGCGTCTAAAATTACGGTGGCCGAGCAGGTAGCCAAGGCATATTACGGCGTACTGGTGAATGAACAACGCAGCAAATTGCTCGACCTGAACATTAACCGCACGGATACACTGCTGAACAACACCCGCGCGACGTTTAAACAGGGATTTGTGGAGAAAATTGATGTGGACCGGCTGGAGGTACAACTCAACAACCTGAAGTCGGACCGGCAGAATACGCAGAACCTTATTGGCCTCAGCTACTACCTGCTCAAGTTTCAGATGGGTCTGAGCGTAAACGATAACATTGCGCTCACCGACCAGATTCAGGACGTTAATCTGGAGCAGCTGGCGGGCGATATCGTGCAGGACCAGAACTTCGATTACACGAACCGGATTGAGTTTCAGACGTTGCAAAGCCAGATTCGGCTGGCCGACTTCGACATTCAGGGAACGGCTGCCAAGTACTATCCCCGCCTGAGTTTCTTTGCCAATTATGGCTACAACAACGGCCGCAATGATCTCATCGACCTGCTTACCAAACGGTGGTTTAACTCGTCGGCACTCGGTATCAGTTTCTCCGTTCCAATCTTCGACGGGTTCGCCAAAAAGTATTTGGGCCAGCAACAGCGCGTCACGCTCCAGAAAGCACAAAACAGTGGCGAGCTGCTGAAGAACTCCATTGACCTGCAACTGAAACAGGCCAACATCACCCTCACGAACAGCCTCCAAACGCTGCGGACCCAGAAACGCAACAGCGACCTGGCCGAAGAAATCGTACGGGTTACACGCATCAAATACAAAGAAGGCGTCGGCTCGAACATTGAAGTCCTCAACGCTGAAACATCCCTTCGCGAAGCGCAAACCAACTATTTCGCGGCTCTGTACGATTTTCTCATCACGAAAGTGGATCAGGACAAGGCGCGGGGTACCCTTTATACCGGCAATTAATCACTCAAAAGCAGCATTCATCGCTGCGTAACCACTCATGAAAGCATATTACATAATCGGGCTGGCAGCCAGTTTGCTGGTTGCCTGCTCAGGCGAAAAGAAAGTAGGAGACACGCTTCCCGAAAAACAGGCAGCGTTGGCCGATCTCAAAAAACAGGAAGCCGAACTGGCTGCGAAAATTAAGACCCTCGAAGCCGACGTCACAAAGCTTGACCCCAAAAAGGCCGAAGAAGCACGCGTGAAAGATGTAACGGTATTGGCCGTGGCTCCCTCGACGTTCCGGCATTTTGTGGAACTACAGGGCACCATCGACGCCAAGAACAACGTGCAGGTAAGTCCCCGTACGGGTGGCGTGGTGACGGCGGTGTACGTGAAAGAGGGGGATAACGTCCGGGCCGGCTCACCGATTGCCAAGATCGACGATCAGTTGCTGAACCAGTCCGTGGCGGAGTTGAAAACGCAGTTGTCATTGGCCAACACGATCTACGAAAAGCAGGCGAACCTCTGGAAACAGCAGATTGGTACCGAGATTCAGTATTTACAGGCTAAAAACAACAAAGAAGGTCTCGAACGGCGGCTATCTACGCTCGGTACGCAGTTGGGGCAGGCCCGTGTTACGTCGCCAATCTCGGGTGTAGTCGATCAGGTAAGCGTGAAGGTTGGTCAGCAGGCGGCTCCGGGTATCGGATTGGTGCGGGTCGTAAACCTCTCGCAGTTGAAAGCGGTTGCTAAAGTAGCCGATACCTATTCGGGCAGTGTACGAAAAGGCGATGGCGTGCAAATTCGCTTTCCCGACGTAAACAAGACCCTGAACAGCACGATCAGCTTTGTGTCGACGACGGTTGATCCGCTAACCCGGACGTTCACCATCGAAGCACCACTGCCGTCGGACAATAGCCTGAAGCCCAATATGCTGGCGCAGGTGAAAATCAACGACGACACCACGCCGAACGCGATGGTGATTAACCAGAACCTGATCCAGACGACCGAGAAAGGACAATTAGTATACGTGGCCGTTACCGAAAACGGCAAAAAAATAGCGAAGGCACGCACGGTGAAGACCGGGAAGAGTTACGGCGGACAGATTGAAGTGACGGAGGGGCTGAAAGCAGGTGACCAGCTCATTACGCAGGGCTATCAGGAACTGGCCGACGGCCAGCCGATTAATTATTAGTTCGTGGTTTGTCGTTTTTGGTTTCCCTACGGAGAACTAAAAACGACAGGCGACAAACCACAAACCGAAACCAACAATGAGATTCGACCAATATAAGACCCTCGGTTTTACGAACTGGTGCGTCGAGAACCGGACAGCCATCTACATCTTCACGGTGCTGATTACGCTCGGCGGTTTGTTCGTGTACAACAACCTCTCGAAAGAGCAGTTTCCCGACATTAAGGTGCCGCAGATTATCGTGCAGACGACTTACCTCGGCACGGCCCCGGCCGATATTGAAAACACGATCAACAAGCCGATTGAAAAACAGCTTAAGTCGCTGACGGGCGTAAAACGGATAAAATCGAACGCCCTGCAGGATTTCTCGCTGATTACGGTTGAGTTTAATCCCGACGTCGATGTGGCCGTCGCCCTGCAACGGGTGCGCGACGGAATTGACAAGGCCAAGCGCGACTTGCCGCAAAAGGTGGATGCCGGGCCAACGGCGCAGGACGTGAACTTTTCGGAGTTTCCGATCATGAACATCAATCTGGCCGGCAATTACCCGCTGAACCAGTTGAAAGACTACGCCGAGGATTTGCAGGACGCCATCGAAGCCATGCCGGAAATCAGCCGGGTAGACGTCGTGGGTGCCCTGAAACGCGAAATTCAGATCAACGTCGATTTGTCGCGGATGCAGTCGGCAGGGCTGGCTTTTACAGACATTCAGCAGGCGGTAGCGAGCGAGAACATCAACGTGTCGGGTGGTGACCTGAACGTCGATGGTGTTCGGCGGACACTGCGCGTGAAGGGTGAATTTACCGACGTGCAGCAAATCGCGAATCTGGAAATCAGAACCGGAACGGGTGCTACTGTGCGCTTGGGCGATGTGGCCGATGTGCGCGATGCTTTTGAAGAACAACAGGATTTCGCACGGCTGGATAATAAAACCGTCGTCACGCTGAACGTCATCAAGCGGGCGGGGGCCAATTTGCTGGCCGCGTCGGACCGGATCGAAAAAACCATCGATCAGTATAAAAGCGACCGCTGGCCGCAGGGGTTATCGGTGAAAGTAACGGCCGACCAATCGGTGAAAACCAAAGAGAACGTCAATGACCTCGTCAACACCGTCGTTTTGGGCTTCATTTTCGTGGTACTGGTACTGATGTTCTTTATGGGTATCCGCGATGCCATTTTCATCGGGTTGTCGGTACCATTATCGGCGTTGGTTGCTTTTGTGCTGATGCCCGTGGTCGGGCCGGTGGTGGGTACGGCGTTCACGCTCAATACCATTGTGCTGTTTGCGTTTCTGCTCGGCCTGGGGCTGGTGGTCGATGATGCCATTGTGGTGATCGAAAACTCGCACCGGCTCTTCAACGAGAACAAAGACTGGGACATTAAGATGGCGGTGAAAGCAGCCGCCGGAGAGGTGTTTATTCCCGTATTGTCGGGTACGCTGACAACCATTGCGCCGTTTTTCCCGCTCCTGTTCTGGCCGGGTATTGTGGGCGAGTTTATGAAATTCCTGCCTCTGACGCTCATCCTGACCCTGTTTGCCTCGTTGTTCGTGGCCTACGTCATCAACCCGGTGTTTGCCGTCACGTTCATGAAACGGCACGACGACGAACACGGCGAAGAGACGGATACCAGTTTCAAAACCATTCAGCGGCCCCTGATTATCCTGACTGTTCTGGCCGGTATTGGCTACGTGATCGACCGGGGTATCGGCAATTTGCTGGTGCTGGCGATTATTTTGTACGTCTTCAACCACTACATTCTGACGCCCCGGCTAATTGTACCCTTCCAGGAAAAAGCCCTGCCGAAACTGAAAACCGGTTACCAAAGCCTGATTTCGTGGATTCTGACGGGCTGGCGTCCGGTGCTGACGGTGGTGGCTGCGTTTGCACTGCTGATTGGCACGTTCATACTGATGGGCATCGTGAAGCCAAAAGTCATTTTCTTCCCCAGCGGTGAGCCGGATTACATCTACGTGTACAACGTGATGCCGGTTGGTACCGATGCCAACGTGACCGACTCGGTGACGAAGCTTATCGAAAAGCGGGTGTTTAAAGTGCTGGCCGACAACAACGCTGAGCATACCGTAAACTCGGTGATCTCGAACGTGGGCAAAAACGCGGGCGATCCGCAGAACCCCGACCGCAACGCCACGCCGTACAAATCCAAGGTGACGGTAGCGTTTAAAGGCAATGAAGAGCGCGAAGGTGTTTCGACGGATTCGCTGCTGGCCAAAGTGCGGGCGGCCACGCAGGGCATTGTCGGTACCGAAATTTCGGTCACCCGCGAAAGCACGGGTCCGCCAACGGGTAAGCCGATTTCAGTGGAGATTTCGGGTGAAGACTTCGCGGTACTGCAAAAAATTGACCGCGACACTCGGCAGCGCATCAGTCAGGCGGGCATCAAAGGAATCGACCAGTTGAAGTCCGATCTGGTGACGAACAAACCCGAAATTGTGGTAAATATCAACCGCGACAAAGCCGAGCGCGAAGGTATTTCATCCTCGACGATTGCGCTGGCCATTCGGACGGCCCTGTTCGGTACCGAAGTGTCGAAATTCCGCGATGCCAAGGACGAGTACCCGATTATGGTACGCCTGAAACAGACCGACCGGACGCAGATCGAGCAGTTGCTGAGCCTGAACATCGTATACCGCGACATGAATTCGGGCGGGCAGCTTCGGCAGGTGCCGCTGACGTCGGTAGTGGACATCGACTACGGCACAACGTTCAGCCAGATTAACCGCAAGAATCAGGAACGCGTAGTAACACTGAGTTCCGACGTGGTGCCGGGCTACAACGCCAACGAGATTGTAGCGCAGATACAGCAGGTGGTCAACCAGATGGAAGTACCCAACGGCTACACCATCAAAATGGGCGGAGAGCAGGAAGATCAGCAGGAGTCGATGACGTTCCTGATTTCGGCCTTCGGTATTGCCCTGATGCTTATTTATCTCATCCTGGCGACGCAGTTCAACTCGGTGGTGAAGCCGCTGATTATCTTCGTCACTATTCTGCTGTCGCTGATTGGCGTGTTGCTGGGCTTCATGGCGACGGGTAAGAGTTTCTCGGTGATCATGTCGGGCGTGGGTATCATCTCGCTGGCCGGTATTGTGGTGAAAAACGGGATCCTGCTCATCGAATTCATCGAAGAACTGCGCGGGCGGGGTATTCCGTTGCGCCGGGCCATCATCGAAGCGGGCAGCATCCGTCTGACGCCGGTACTGCTGACAGCGTCGGCTGCGGTGCTGGGTCTGGTGCCACTGGCGTTTGGTATTTCGCTGGACTTTGTGGGTCTGTTCCGCGACTTTAACCCGCACCTCGTCATTGGGGGCGACAGTTCGGTGTTCTGGAACATTCTGGCCTGGACAATCATTTACGGCCTGACCTTCTCGACCGTGCTGACACTGGTTATTGTTCCCTGTCTGTACTGGCTGAACGAGCGGATTCGGATGAAGTTTTTCGGTAAGAAAGATCCTGCTCTGGAGCCTAAAGAGGAACTTCAGGAAGAAATGGCGTAAGCTGACAAACACGTTAAAACCAACGCTCACAGCCCTCAGTCAGGACTGTGAGCGTTTTTCATTATTTCATTCATGAATCGTACTGCCTTATTTTTGATCCTCCCGGTTATTCTGCTCCTGATCGACTGGTACGTGTTTCAGGCCGTTAAAACCGTTAGCCAGTCGGCCAGTGAGAGTACCCAGCGGATCATCACGTTTATTTACTGGGGATTTACCGGCCTGTCGTTGCTGTTGTATGTAGTCATGCAGTTGTTGCCGCCCGATTCCGTCAGCCGCACCACGCGGACGTTGCTTTGGGCCGTCATCGCGATCCCTTATTTCTCTAAAGTGTTCGCGGTCATCTTCCTGCTGGTCGACGACCTGCTTCGGTTCTTCCGCTGGCTGGTGTCGCTATTTTACAAGCCTGAAATACGCGAAGCTGTAGAAGACACAACCCGTAAAACAATACCGGCAACGGACAGCATTCCCCGTTCGGAGTTTCTGGCGAAAGCCGCACTCGTGGCCGGAGCGGTTCCACTGGTGGGGTTCACGTATGGTATTTTGTCGGGTGCCCACGACTACCGTGTCCGGCGGGTAAAACTGGCCCTGAAAAACCTGCCGTCCGGTTTCAATGGGATGACGATTGCACAGATTTCAGACGTGCATTCGGGCAGCTTTTTCAACAAAACGGCCGTACGCGGGGGTGTCGATTTACTGCTGAAACAGAAGCCCGACCTCGTCTTTTTTACCGGTGATTTAGTTAACAGTACGGCAGACGAAGTAAACGATTACATCGACGTGTTCAATAAAATCAAAGCACCGATGGGCGTGTATTCGACGCTCGGCAATCACGATTACGGCACGTATGTGCAGTGGCCGAGTGCAGCCGCCAAACAGCAGAATCTGAACAACCTCATGGCCGCCCATAAACTGCTGGGCTGGAACCTGATGATGGACGAGAACAAAATTCTGGAGCAGCACGGCGATAAAATTGCGTTGATTGGCGTCCAGAATCTCGGTTTCGGTCCGGCCGCCCTGCGCATGGGGAATCTGGCAAAAGCCTACAAAGGGGCCGAAGAATATCCGGTTAAATTATTGCTGTCGCATGACCCTACGCATTGGGACGCGGAGGTACGGCCCAACTACAGCGACATTGACGTGATGTTTGCCGGTCACACGCACGGGGCACAGGTTGGCGTTGAAGTGGGCAGTATGAAATGGAGTCCGGCGCAGTATTTCTACAAACAGTGGGCGGGACTATACGAAGAAGGTAATCAGCGGCTGTACGTCAATCGGGGCTACGGCTACATCGGCTATCCCGGCCGAATTGGTATCCTGCCGGAGATCACCATTTTTGAGTTGGTGCAGGGGTAGGAGGGGAACCCGCATCGGCGGACCGACAGAGGTACAGAGGTCACCGAGATTTTTTCTCCCTTTTTCTCGGTGACCTCTGTGCTTGCTCCGTGCCTCTGTGTTCCTCCGATGTGGGTTAAAACCTAACATACTCCCCTTGCTACGGGTTGTGAAGACAAAGCACTCAACGCACCATCATGAATACGCCTGAAAAAGAGATTGGTATCGGTATTATCGGCATGGGCGGGTTTGGCCTGTTTGCCGCGCAGCAATTTTTGCAGCACCCCCACACGCGGCTTGTTGCCATTGCGGGTTCCAAACGCGAAGAAGCCATCCGTACCGCCCAGCGCTTTGGTGCCGAACAACTGGGTAGTCTGGAAGAATTGGTGAATCACCCCGACGTTACGGTCGTTTACATCGCTACGCCCCCGTTTCTGCATTACGAACAGGCCATGCTCGCCCTCAATGCCGGGAAGCACGTGATCTGCGAAAAGCCGCTGGCCATGAATGTGGAAGAGGGGGAAGAAATGCTGGCACTGGCAAAGCAAAAGGGTTTGCTGATGGTCACCAACCTGATGCAGCGGTATAACCCGATGTTCGCCCGGATCAAACACCTCATCGACAAGCAGCTCCTCGGCGAATTTCTGCACGGCTATTTCGAGAACTACGCCGGCGACGAAGGTCTGTCGCCCGAACACTGGTTCTGGGACCGCACCAAAAGCGGGGGTATCTTCATCGAGCATGGCGTTCACTTCTTCGATATGTTTGCCGGTTGGCTCGGCGACGGTAAAGTGCGGGCGGCTCAGGTCAGTAAGCGTCCAAACAGTAACGATTTGGAAGATCAGGTCCAGGCTACGGTCGAATACCCCAACGGCGCATTGGTTAATTTCTACCACGGCTTCACCCAAACCGGCCGCATGGATCGTCAGGAGATGCGCTTAGTGTTCGAGCGGGGCGACATCACGCTTTACGAATGGGTACCGACCCGGCTGGTTATGCGCTGCGTAGCCGACGAAGCAACCACCCGCGAACTGCTCGATTTGTTTCCCGGTGCGCAGTTGGACGTTACCGAAAACATCGGCGGCAAAGACCGGATGATGAGTGGTCGGCACAAACAATTCGAGGCTTATCAGAAAATCGAAATCAAATTTGGCTTTGGCGCCGAGAAGCAGCACCTCTACGGCGAACTGCTCCGGCTCATGTTCCGCGATCAAACCGCAGCCATGCAGTTTCCCGAAACGCACCGCATCATCACGGAAGAAAACGGGTTGAGTTCGCTCAAAACGGCGGTCGAAGCGGACCGGCTGGCGCGACGTGTTTGAAAATTAACCCGGTCGGCGTTCGGGGTTGGGTGATTTTTGCCAACTTTGGGTTCAGCATCACCAACCTATGCCTGCCAATGAGTAGTGAAACTGCATTAGCGGATACCGCCGAGGGGCGCGTACCGGGCGCGCCCGTTCAGTCGGCAATTACCTACGAGAAGATTCCGACCTTTATTTACGCCGACGCCAAAGATGCCTCCCGGGCAGTAGCGCACGAAATTGCGGACCTGATCCGGCAGAAACAAAGCGAAGGCAACCCCTGCGTACTCGGTTTAGCAACCGGTTCCTCGCCGAAAACGGTCTACGCCGAACTGATCCGGATGCACCGTGAAGAAGGGTTAAGCTTCAAAAACGTTGTCTCCTTCAATCTGGATGAATATTATCCGATGGAAGCCGATGGGTTGCAGAGCTACTGGCGGTTCATGAAGGAGCAGTTATTCGATCATGTCGACATTCCGGTTACCAACTACCACGTACCCGACGGAACGCTGCGTTACGACAAAGTGGCGGAATTCTGCCGACAGTACGAAGCCCAGATCGAAGCCGCCGGGGGACTGGATTTTCAGTTGCTCGGCATCGGCGCCAACGGCCACATCGGCTTCAATGAACCGGGTTCGCTCATCAATTCGCACACCCGCCTGATGATGCTCGACTTGTCGACGCGGGCTGCTGCTTCGGTCGATTTTGGTGGATTGTCCCGCACCCCGCGCAAAGCCATTACGATGGGCGTCGCGCCGATTTTGAGTGCCCGTCGCGTGGTGTTGCTGGCCTGGGGAGAGCGCAAAGCACCGGTTATCAGCGGGGCGGTAGAAGGTACCGTTACCGAGTCGAACCCGGCGTCGTACCTCCAAACGCACCCCAACGCCCTGTTCGTGATCGACGAAGCGGCCGCGTCGGAACTGACCCGGATGCGCACGCCGTGGCTCGTGGATTCGGTGGTCTGGGACAATAAGATGACTAAAAAGGCGGTCACGTACCTGTCGATGACGCTGGAAAAACCCATCCTGAAACTCACCGACCGCGATTACAACGATAATGGTGTGAGTGATCTGCTGGCGCAGTATGGGCAGGCGTATGACATCAACATCGACGTCTTCAATCAGCTTCAGCACACCATCACGGGCTGGCCGGGCGGCAAACCCAACGCCGACGATACCAATCGCCCCGAACGCGCCCTGCCCGCTCACAAACGCTGCCTGCTTTTCAGCCCCCACCCCGACGATGATATTATTTCGATGGGTGGCACGTTTCAGCGATTGGTCGATCAGGGGCACGACGTACATGTGGGTTATCAAACGTCCGGTAACATTGCCGTGGCGGATGACGAGGCCCTGCGTTTTGCCGATTACGTGGTCGATTTCAACATGCAGTTCGGTATCGACAGCCCCGAAGCAACCCGTATTTTCCAGGATGCAGCCGCGTTTCTGCGGGCTAAAAAGGACAGCGTAATGGATACGCCGGAGGTGCGGCACGTAAAAGGGCTGATCCGACGGGGTGAAGCCAAATCGACCTGCCGATTCGTAGGTGTTCCCCTCGAAAACGCGCATTTCCTGAACATGCCCTTTTACGAGACGGGCACGGTCGAGAAGAAGCCACTGAGCGAAGCGGATGTTTTGGTTGTGATGGAGTTAATCGAAAAAATCAAACCGCATCAGATTTATGCCGCCGGTGACCTCGCCGATCCACACGGTACGCACAAGGTCTGTTTAGACGCGATCATGGAAGCCGTTCGGCGACTCAGTCACAAGAACTTTATGAAAGACTGCTGGGTGTGGCTGTACCGGGGAGCGTGGGCCGAGTGGGATACGCATGAGATCGAGATGGCCGTGCCGATGTCGCCGGATCAGGTCATGAAAAAGCGGCTGGGCATTTTCAAGCACCAGTCGCAGAAGGATGGTGTGGTGTATCAGGGCACCGATTCGCGGGAGTTCTGGCAGCGGGCCGAAGAGCGAAACCGTACGACAGCCGCCCGCTACAACCGCCTGGGGCTGGCCGAATACGAAGCGATGGAGGCCTTCGTGCGCTGGAAATTTTAAGCAAGTGTTTATTATAATACAAAAAGCGAATAGTTTTACGAGACTATTCGCTTTTTGTATTATATTTCACTCGCGATATGACCCGGACCAACAAACAAAAGAACAGCCGACTTTTAGCCTTACAGGATTTTGTGTACCCCAACTTCACCCGGTCGGACTGGATAAAATTAGGCTACCTAACTAACTGTCAGGAGATTGTTGAAGAACATCCGCGTTTACTGCGGAGCCTGGATTTCCGGGATGAAGACTACGAAGGCAACTGTTTGCAGGTACTGGCTAAGATCATCGACGAAGGCAGCGGCAATGCATTAGAGATTGAACGCTACATCGCCGACAAAAAAACCAGATTAAAGAACGGCGTCGTTCACGATTTTGTCTCAACCGTTCACCCAACCGAGCCGACGCGGGTCGTCACCTTCGCGCCCGACGTGTTTCGCTTGCCGGACAAACCCGTCGAAACGAACCGGTTGTCGGTGATGATGCCGTTCGATGGTAAGTTTTCCGGCACGTATGCGGCCATCCGGGCGGTGTGCAGCCGGTTACACATCGAGTGTAAACGCGCCGACGACATTTGGGATAACAGCATTTTGATTCAGGACGTATTCGATCTGATTTATACTTCGCGGGTCGTTATCACTGATTTCACCGACCGTAACCCGAACGTATTTTACGAAACGGGGATCGCCCACACGCTGGGTAAAATCGTTATTCCCATCACGCAGGCCGTGGGCGATATTCCCTTCGATCTGCGGCATCACCGGGCGTTGACGTATCTGGGCAATTCAGAAGGGCTGGCCAAATTAGAACGCGATCTGGAAAAGAAACTGTCGGCGGTGTTTCGGTAACGGGTGGGTAAAGCAATCGGTATTTCGCGTACTTTCGGTACTTCGACTGCTTTATCCGCTTTGCCATGCAAGCCACAACGTCTCCGGCTGGTGTTCAGCCCATGCCTTCGTCTACCCCGCCCGCCCGATTGCTGTCGCTCGATTTTTTTCGGGGCCTGACCGTCGCGGGTATGACCCTCGTCAATAATCCCGGCGACTGGGGCCACATCTACGCCCCCCTCGAACACGCTCCCTGGAACGGCTGGACACCCACCGACCTGGTCTTTCCGTTTTTCCTGTTTATTGTCGGCGTCTCCATCACTTTCGCTTTAGACAGTGCCCGCCTGACCCCGGACCGGCATGGCGATGCGATCCGTAAAATCGTCCGCCGTAGCTTGACGCTGTTCGGGCTGGGACTGTTTCTGAACTTGTTTCCGAGTTTCAACTTTGCTACCGTCCGCGTTATGGGTGTGTTGCAGCGCATCGCGTTGGTCTACCTGTTTACGTCGCTGATTTTCGTGAAAACAACGCCAAGGCAACAGGGCTGGATCATGGCCGGTCTGCTGATTGGGTACTGGTTGCTGATGACCGTCGTGCCCGTGCCTGGTGCTGGCGCAGCCAATCTCGAACCGGCGTCGAACCTCAGCGCCTGGCTCGACCGGGTGGTGCTGGGTGTTCATAACTACAAGCCAACCCGCGTCTGGGACCCCGAGGGCCTGCTGAGCACCGTTCCCGCCATTGGTACCGGGCTGTTTGGCGTATTGACTGGCACCTGGTTACGTTCGAACCGTCCGGCGGGGGAGCGCATGGCCTGGCTGTTCACGGTGGGTGTGCTAACTGTGCTGGCTGCTTACGTCTGGGATGCGTTTTTCCCCATCAACAAACAATTGTGGACGAGTTCATACGTGCTGTTGGCAGCCGGTCTGGCGATGGTGGGACTGTCGACGTGCTACTGGCTCATTGATGTGCAGGGGCGTCGGCGGGGAACCGGCTTTTTTGTAGCGTTCGGCGTCAATGCGATTACCGTTTTCTTCCTCTCCGGCCTGATTCCGCGCATCATGAACCTCATTCACATCACCCGGCCCGACGGTACCGACGTGGGGTTGAAACAATGGTTGTACGACTCATTTATCGTTCCGTTGTTCACCAATCCACTCAACGCATCATTGGCCGGTGCGCTGACGTTTGTCTTGATCTGGGCCGTTATTGCGGGCTGGATGTACCGGAAAAATATCATCATCAAGGTGTGAGTCAACACGTAAACGACCTCAAACATCAGATTGAACGGGTGCTGCAATGGGAACCGGCCGAGCATTGGGAATTGCGGGATTTCGCGTTCCTCAGTGAACAGGTACTGGCCTACACCGATTGCTGGTTAGAAGCCCAAGATCTACAATTATTCTGGCAATCGTCAGTAACAACACCGGGCCTGCTGGATGCCCTCGCGCAGTTTGTCGATTATGACGATTGGGATGCCTGGTGTGCATCCAACAGTGTCGGCAAGATGGCTCCTAACCGGGAAGTTGCCTGGCTTTATTCACCAAAATCGGAGACGCCCGCTTCCTGGGTGGTCTGGATTCTCTGGTTGTCCGGGCTGGCTTCGGTGGCTGTCGCGGCCTTGCTGCTCTGGAAGCACTGAGTGTGTATGGGGCCAACATCTGCAGGGCGCAGTGGCCTGTGTCTGAAACAATTCGTAATTTTGTTATCGCTAAAAAACAGATCATTGTATGCAGTTCACTATTCAGGTGCCGGATAAAAAGGCCTCGTTTTTCCTGGAGTTGGTTAAAAGTCTCAAGTTTGCTAAAGTCGCTGCCGTCGAAGAGGAACTTTCACCTAAAGAGCAGCTTAAAGCGGATATTCGTCAGGCGGTAAAGGAAGTTAACCTCATTAAGCAGGGTAAATTGAAAGGCCGATCGGTAGAAGACCTGCTCAATGAGTTATAGCGTCGAGACCATTCCCTCTTTTGATCGCCAAATTAAGCGACTGTCAAAGAAGCACCGGTCACTAAAAGCGGATTTACAACGGTTGGTCGATCAACTTAAGGAAGACCCCGAAATGGGAACCGCCTTGGGGCAGAACTGCTATAAAATAAGGCTTGCCATCACCAGCAAAGGGAAAGGAAAGGCGGGAGGGTCACGACTAATCACCCACGTGCAGGTGACAGGCGAAACGATTTACCTGCTTTTTATTTATGACAAGTCCGAACAGGAAAACCTGGACGAAGGCGAACTGGATGACTTGCTGAACGAACTCGAATAACCTTAACCGGCAACAGACATTGTGCGTTATTTTCGGGTTATATCGTTACATAAGTAGCCTACGAAAACACGCATCATGACCCGAATACTATTGCCAGCCGCGCTGGTACTGAGTGCGATGCTCACCATCGCCCAACCCCTGCCCAAGAAACTTCCTAAAAAGCCAGTTGCTACAGCGTCCACCGCTGTAAACCTCACCCAGCCCATTCCCGTGGACCCCGACGTGAAGGTGGGAAAACTGGCGAACGGCTTAACCTATTACATCCGTAAAAATGCCGAACCCAGGAACCGGGCCGAACTGCGGCTTGTGGTGCGGGCCGGGTCGGTGCTGGAAACCGACCAACAACAGGGCCTGGCACACTTCATGGAGCACATGGCCTTCAACGGCACCAAAAACTTCCCCAAAAACGAACTCGTCAACTTTCTGCAATCGTCGGGTGTGCGCTTCGGGGCCGATTTGAATGCTTACACCAGTTTCGACGAAACGGTCTATGAACTGCCCGTCCCGACCGACTCGGCCAATGTATTCGAGCGGTCGATGCAGATTCTGGAGGATTGGGCGCATAATGCCACCCTCGATTCGGTCGAGATCGACAAGGAGCGGGGCGTGGTGCTGGAAGAACGGCGGTTAGGGCAGGGCGCGCAGCAGCGAATGCGGGACAAGTATTTTCCGCTGATTCTTAACAACTCCATCTACGCCAACCGCCTGCCCATCGGCAAGGAGGACATTCTGAAAACCTTCAAACCCGCCACGCTCCGGCAATTTTACCACGACTGGTACCGTCCCGATCTGATGGCCGTTGTGGCCGTTGGTGATTTCGACGGGGCAAAAGTCGAGGCCATGATTCGGGAGAAGTTCGGGCGTATCCCGGCCGTAACTTTGGCCAAACCCCGTCCTGAATTCTCGATTGCGCCCCACAAAGACACCAAAGTGGTGATTGTGACGGATAACGAACAGCCGAACACCGTGATCCAGATTATTTACAAGCGGCCCGAGATCAAGGAGCGCACCCTGAACGACTTGCGGGCCAGTCTGGAGCGGAGCCTGTTCAACGCGATGCTCGGTAACCGGATTCAGGAACTGACCCAAAAAGCGGACCCGCCGTTTCTGTATGGTGCCAGCAACTACGGCGGCTTTCTCGGCAACTTAGATGCGTTCACGTCGTTTGCCGTGGCGAAAGACGGTGACGTGTCGCGGGCCATCAACGCCGTGCTGGATGAAAACGCCCGCGTCAAGAACTTCGGCTTTACGGCAACCGAATTGGCCCGCGCCAAAAGTGATTTGCTCACCGGCGTCGAACAGGCGTACAAGGAGCGCAACAAAACCCGGTCGGGCAGCTATGTCAATGAGTATGTGCAGAACTTCACCGATCAGCAGCCATTTACGAGCATCGGCTTCTACAATGATTTTGTGAAGAAAACCCTGCCCGGCCTGACGCTGAAAGAAATTAACGGGTTGGTCAATCAGTTCATCACCAACGAGAACCGGGCAGTCGTGATCATGGCTCCCGAATCGGCAAAGGACAAACTACCCACGGTGGAGCAGGTGATCGGCTATATCAACAACGCCGGTAAAGGCGTAACGGCCTATGTGGATCAGACGCTGAACAAGCCGCTGCTACCAACCATGCCCACGCCCGGCCCGGTAGTAAGCGAAAAGAAGATTAACGAGATTGGTGTCACGGAATGGGTGCTCAAAAACGGTGTCCGAGTGGTGCTGAAACCGACCGATTTCAAGAACGATCAGATTCTATTCACCGGCTCGAGTTTCGGCGGCACCTCGCTGTACAACCTGACCGATTTTATGTCGGCGCGGTATGCTTCGGCGTTGGTGACGCTGGGCGGCACCGGGGCGTTCAACCAGATTCAGTTGGGGAAATTTCTGTCCGGTAAGTCGGTTAATGTTGGGCCATACATCAGCGAGTTGAGCGAAGGCATCAGCGGTCAGGCCACCCCCCGTGATCTCGAAACGGCCCTGCAACTGACGTACAGCTACTTTACGCAGCCGCGCAAAGATGCAGACGTGGTGAAAGGGTTCCTGTCTAACCAGCGCAGTCTGCTGCAAAGCCAGGTCGCCACGCCCACGCCCGCGAAGGTGTTTCAGGATACGGTACAGGTCACGCTTGGCAACTACAACCCCCGCCGACTGCCATTGAAACCCGCCGATCTGGACAAAATAGACCTCGACCGGTCAGTGGCGATTTACAAGGAACGCTTCGCCAACGCGGGTGATTTTACGTTCTTTTTCGTCGGTAATTACGACGCGAAAACGCTCCGCCCCCTCGTTGAAAAGTACCTCGGCGGCTTACCGGCAACAGGCAAAACGGAGCAGTTCAACGACCTCGGTATTCGGATTCCGACGGGGCAGATCAGCAAAACGGTGTACAAGGGCGTCGACCCGAAAAGCACCGTGCAACTCGTCTTCAGCGGGCCGTTTACGTGGAGCACGGAGAACACAACGCAGGTAGATGCCTTAGCCGAAGCCCTGGAAATTAAGCTCACCGAAACCCTGCGCGAAGAAGAAAGTGGCGTGTATGGGGTGTCGGCCAGCGGCTCGTACAGCAAATACCCGGTGCCGCGCTACACCATGCGCATCGGTTTCGGCTGTGCGCCCGAAAACGTGGAGAAACTGATTGCCGGTACGATGGCCGCTATCGACAACCTGAAAAAGAACGGTGCCGACCCAAAAGACATCGCCAAGTTCAAAGCCGAGAGTCAGCGCGAGACCGAGAACCAGCTCCGCGACAATAATTTCTGGCTTAGCTACCTATCCAGCCAGTACGTCAACGGGGATGACCCAACGGATGTACTGCGCGAACCGGAGCAGCTCAAAAAGGTAACCGTCGAAAGTACAAAAGCCGCAGCCAACACCTATTTCGGACCCAATGTGGTGCGGGTGGTGCTGATGCCGGAGCAGAAGAAGGAGTAGTACCCCACCAGCAATGGCTAACCCCAACCCCTGAAGGGGCTTCACGGACTTAGTTACCGGTAACTAAGTCCGTGAAGCCCCTTCAGGGGTTGGGGTTAGCCATTGCTGGTGG
>JBBQLG010000012.1:0-66605 GCA_038327655.1 Cytophagales bacterium | reverse complement strand
CCGGCCGCGTCGTAAAACAATTTGTCCACGCGGCTACCGGGTTTTACGGTCAGGTGCAGCGTCATGCCAGGGTTTTACGACAGTTGGCCCGCCAGCACGGCAATTCCCTCCTCAAAACTGTGCGGTTGGTAGCCAAGTAGGAACTTCGACTTATCGAGTACAAAACCAGTACGGGGTGGACGCCGGGCGGGCTGCGAAAACGTGGTCGAATCGGCCTGCGTGATGAGCGACTGATCGAGGCTGAAATACTCCGCCGTTTTGATGGCCATTTCGTAAGGCGTCAGAAAATCACGGCCGGAGATATTGAAAATACCCTTCACTTCCTTATCAGCCAGCAGATGACAGCCCATGGCCAGGTCTTCGGCCAGCGTTGGGGAGCGCCATTGGTCGGTCACAACTTTGATCGTTTTGCCGTCTTCGAGCGATTTCTTTACCCACAGAATGATGTTTGTCCGGCTCATGTCGTGCGCAATGCCGTAGACCAGCACCGTCCGGGCAATGGCCCACCGAATGTCGGACGTTGTCACCGCTTTTTCGGCGGCATACTTACTCCAGCCGTAAAAACTGATCGGATTTGGTTCGGCCTCTTCGTCGTAAGGGCCACTCGTCCCGTCGAAAATAAAGTCCGTCGAGACGTGGACCAGAAACGCGTCGACCTGCCGACTGGCCATCACCAGCGACTCTACCGCCGTTACGTTCTGCGCCCAGCAGGCGTCTTTCTCGGCCTCGCACTGATCCACGTTGGTCATGGCCGCCGTGTGGATAATCACCTGCGGTTGGGTTTCGGTCACCACGTCCAGCACCTGCTGCCGGTCGGTGATGTCCATTGGGTAATACGTATAGCCGTCGGTGTAGGGCAGCCGGTTGGCTCCGCGTGCCGTGGCAATGAGGTCGATATCGGCCTGTTTCGTCAGCAGATCAACCAGTTTCTGGCCCAGTAGCCCATTGGCGCCGGTAAGGAGAATGCGTTTCTTCATTACAAAAATGGGTACCCGTATTTTTTAGTGATCTTTTTCTTTTTCATCAACTCGCCGGTCATCGTCATCCGAATGTCTTTTACGGGCCGATCGGCCGCCCCGCGCGGCTGTTTGGCAATACTGTCGACTACGGCCAATCCGTCAATGATCTGCCCGAACACGGTGTAGTTGCCGTCTAAGAAGGGGGTGCCACCGATGGTCTTGTACACCTGTTTCTGCTCGTCGGTGGGCAGGCGGCCGTTCGTTGACTTAATCCGCTCGATCTGCTTATTCAGCCCTTCATCGTCCAACACCCGGCCCTGCACAATGTAGAACTGGCTGGCACTGGAGGTTTTATCGGGATTGTTGTCGCGGGCGGCTGCCAGGGCCCCTTTTTTGTGAAACAGAGACGGCACAAACTCAGCCGGAATGCGGTAACCGAGGTCGCCATTACCTAAGGTTTGGTTCGGCGGTGCGTTTCGGGAGGTTGAATCGCCCCCCTGAATCATGAATTTCTCGATGATGCGGTGAAACAACAGCCCGTCGTAGAATTTACGGTCGACCAACTGAATAAAATTGGCTTTGTGCTTCGGCGTCTGATCGAACAAGATGAGGTGGGCCGTACCAAAATCGGTCTTCAGCGCGATAACGTACTCTTTATTGGTTGGTATTTTAATTGCCTTTTTGGGTTTCTGAGCAATCGCCAGCGCGGGCAGCAACAGGAGCAGGAGAAGCAGTTTTTTCATACAGGAATGGCTGAACTGTTTGTAACGGGTGTGCGGGGGAAGACGGGTACGGTAAAACGTGAGCGGTAAGGTTATTCACAAAAGAATCCGGTTCGTAAAGGCGTCTTTCAGCCGCTGATCGTGCGTGACAACCACCAGACTGGCCCCGATTTGCTCCGACTGGTGGCGGAGCAGCCGGATAACCCGGTCGGCATTATCGTCGTCGAGGCTGGAGGTGGGTTCATCGGCCAGAATCACGTTTTGGGCATTCATCACGGCGCGGGCAATGCTCACCCGCTGCTGTTCGCCCTGACTGAGTTGACTCGTTTTTTTGGCAAGCTGATCGGCAAACCCTAACTGACCGGCCAGGTCGCGGGCGCGGGCTTTCTGTTGCGCTTTACCCGCTAAATAATTTGCCAGCAGCAGGTTATCCAATACGGAGAGTGAATTGACAAAATGCGGTTTCTGGTAAACAATGCCCACGTTGGCCGCCCGGAAAGCCGCTGTTTGGGCCGGACTCAGCCGGGTCAGGTCGGTTTGGTTGATGGTTACCGAACCGCTTTTTGGCGTCAGCAACAGGGCCAGCAGGTGCAGAAATGTCGTTTTTCCCGTGCCCGACTGCCCCAGAATCAGCAACGCTTCGCGGTCGGGACAATGAATATCGGGGAACGCAAATCGCTTCGCTTCGGAGTACGCAAAGGTCAGGTCGTGGGTGGTCAGCATGGTGTTGGCCGGAATGGGTCGGGCAAAAATACGAAAAAGCCGTACGTTTGTTCCATAGCGGTGGTTAGCGGTTGGTAGATATAGAGTAGTAAAAGACTACCATCGGCAGTCGCTGACCGCACCAACCCCCATCCGCGGCCTGCTAACCACAACCATGAAACGCCTTGCTCTTTTTGCTTCCGGGTCCGGCTCCAACGCCGAACAGATCGCCACGTATTTCGCCGACCGCACCGACGTGGAGGTATCGCTGATCTTATCCAACAATCCCAAAGCGGGCGTAATTGACCGGGCCAGGCGACTCCATATTCCGGTGCTGCTCTTCGACCGGACCACGTTTTACGATACGGATAAAATCGTGGCCTTCCTGCAACAGCAGCGCATTGATCTGGTGGTATTGGCCGGGTTCATGTGGCTCGTCCCGGCTGCGTTAGTGCGGGCGTTTCCGGGCCGAATCATCAACATTCACCCCGCGTTGTTGCCCAAATTTGGCGGCAAGGGCATGTACGGGCATCACGTGCACGACGCCGTAGTGGCAGCCGGAGAAGCCGAAACCGGTATCACGATTCATTTTGTGAATGAGCACTACGACGAAGGACAGATTATTTTTCAGGCCGCCAGCCCCGTCGGGCCAACGGATAAGGCCGACGACGTGGCGCAGAAGATTCACGAACTCGAGTACGCCCATTATCCCCGCGTGGTGGATATGGTGTTAGGGCGGATAACGCCGGATGTGTAACTTGCGTTATCCAGAAAATAGCCTTGTCCATGAGAACGATACTACTCCTGATTTGCCTCGCCGGTAGCCTGTCCGCCTGTTTCAAACCGGTCGTTGCCATTACCCGTTACCCGCACTACCCCGTCGATGTGTTTTATGACAATCAACGCCCGGAAAGGCCCTATGAAGAACTGCAACCCTTAGAGTCGCACCGTACGGAATCCATTGCCAGCAACCCACAGCGCAACATCGGCGGCAAAACGGTAGGGCGCGGCAACACCATGCAGGAAAAAGAACTGCTATTGGCCAAGCTGACGATGGATGCGAAAAAGATGGGGGCCGACGCGTTGGTAAAAGTGCATTACCAGTATTTCACGTCGGTCGATTCGAGTGGCTACCAGATGAACGCGATGGCGGTGCGCTACCGGACCGAATCGCAGTAAGATTATCAGTCATTAGTAGCAAGGGGTTAGTGGGTAGTGCTTCGCAACAGCGTACTACCCACTAACCCCTTACTACTAATGGCTATTTGATTTCTTCGTAATCGACGTATTCGCCCCCTTTCAGGTTCGTGTCCTTTTTAGGCGGGGCAGAATCGACGTTGACGTTACCACCCGATGGTTTGCGCCGGGTTTGGCCCGACTGCTTCTCCTGCTCCTTTATCAACTGTCGGCCGACCAGCAAATAGAAGACAAACCGTCGTACGGGCGGCACGAAAACGATAATCAGAAAGGCGAGAAACAGATATTTGGCTACCATATTGGGTCGTGTGCTATACGCTATAAACGATGCCGGTGCCGCAATAGTTTGTCGGCTTACTTGCCATATAAGGCCTGACCGGCGGCTTCATACTTATCGCCGGTAATCCACTGCGGGCGGGTCGCTTTATCGGCAATCAGGCGGGCGGCATAGGTATATGCCTGACAGAATTTGAGCAGGTAGCTGAAGTCGATGGTATCGGGGTTGTCGGAAACCTTGTGGTAGTTGCGCTGAATTTCCTCGTCGAACGTTTTGAAACCCGGCGAAAACGTGGGAGCGGGCACTCCTTTGGCCGCAAAGCTGACGTTGTCGGAACGGTCGAACAAACCCTGCTCCGGGGCGGGGTCGTTGAACGTAGTCAGCCCAAACGCTTTACAGGCCTGATCAATTTCAGCCTTCGCGCCCGTCCGCTCCAGGCCAATTACGGATACCAATGTGGTGTCGTTGTAGCCCGCACCGTCGATGTTCATGTCAAAAACGGTCTGTTTCAGGGGCACTAACGGGTGTTCGGCATAGTATCGGCTACCAAGCAAGCCGACTTCTTCGCCCGTCAGGGCCACGATTATAACCGAGCGTTTGGGCGGTTTGGCCTGCAACGCTTTGGCCGCATCCAGGAGCGCTACCGTGCCCATTGCATTATCACGGGCACCGTTGAAAATGGTGTCGGTACCGGCCGGGGCGGTTGCGCCCGTGTGGGTGGTGCCGATGTGGTCGAAGTGGGCCGTGAGCAGGACGTATTCGTTCTTTAGTTTTGGGTCCGTGCCTTCCACGATACCCGCTACATTGACAGCGTTGACTACCGATTGGGGCCTCCCGGTGGAGCGGACGGTAACTGACTGACCCGCTTCTTTCAGCGACGCCAACTGATTTTTGCCATTATCCGCCCAGATGTGGAGCAACGGCGTTTTGGCCGGATCGTCGCCGTCGGGGAGGATCGACAGGCTTTCGCCCCCGAAATAGCGGCTCGCCATACCCCACGGCAAACCAGCCCCCGTAACGAGTTCAATCAGACCGGCGGCTCCTTTCTGCGCGGCCATTTTGCGCTTGGTCTGCATGGCCGCAATCATGTCGCGGGGCGATTTGGCATCGGGTGACCCTACCTGCGTCACCACGATTTTCCCTTTTACGTCCTGCCCCTTGTAGCCGTCCTCACTGTCCGTCAGGCCGTAACCGGCGTAGACGATACCAGCGGTCAGGTCGGTTTTGGGTCCGGCGATGACAACGAACTGTTTACCCGCGGTCAGCGTATCTTTTCCGGTCAGCAACATGCCCGACGCCACGGGTTTAACCACTAAGAGCGGCACCGGCTGGTAATAATCGGCGGCAGACCCGGCTTTTTTCAGGCCCAGCATCCGAAACTGTTCGGCAATATATCGGGCGGCTACCAGGTTGCCCGGTTCACCCGTGCGACGGCCCATGAGTTCGTCCGCAGCCAGAAACCGGATGTGCGCTTCGGTTTCGGCGCGGGTCAGGCTGAATTCTGGAAGCGGTGCCGTGGCCGCAGCCCGGCGCGGCTGCGCGTTGGCAGCGATGGACAGCCCGCCCAGGAGCAGACCCGACAGGAGTAATTGAAAACGCATGAGAAAGGGGATTTAAGTATGGCGCAAACTTAGCCAAAAACTGCCTCACTCGTCGTCGTCCAGCCCCGCCGGGTCGGTATGCAGCTCCCGGATGGAGCCGAACCCGATCAGGTCGGTGAACGAGCCGCCCGTTTGCAGTTCGGCCGCCCGCATGAGTTTGTCACTGCCGAACCGGTCTTTGACAGCGTACAGCGTTTTTCGCCATTTGTCCTTACGGCTGCTGTTCTCGAACATCGAATACTGCACCAATTCGGCGGGGGTAAAATCATACACCCCTATCCCAATTTGCCGCACCTCGTCGTTCAGCAACGGCTCGCACTGGTGCGTTTGCCGGTACCGCTCCATTCGCCGTTTCAGGAGCGTGTAGAACTCCATACCATCCTGCACCGGCTCACCAAATACGATCTCATCATTGTATTGCTGCCCGTTCCGGTAGCGGACGTAACACGACAGTTTCCGGCAGAACGTATCCTGTCCCATCAGTCGGCATTCGATTTTCAGGCACAGGGCCTGCAGGAGTTGGTCGAGCGTTTCGGGGGATCGGCGTTGTTCGGTCGAGACCGACCGGATGGCCTGCATGCTTTTGGTACCGGTCGTACCCAGATCGACCTCCCCGCCGAAGTTGAGCCGTAAATGCCAGTGCCAGCCCACGATGCTGCGGCAAACCGTTCGCAAACGGTCGGGCGAAGCATGGCGTAAATCCAATGGCGTTAAAATTCCGCCGGTAATGAGCCGGTCGGCCATGCGAGTGCCAATGCCGGGCAGGTCGGTAAGTTTAAGTGGCGTTAATACCGCGTCGATGTTATCGGGCGTGATGGTTACCAACCCGTCCGGCTTTTGCAGGTTGGAGGCTAATTTGGCCAGAAATGCGTTGGGTGCCACCCCGATGGAACAGCGCAGGTAATCGCCCACATCCTTTCGGATCGCGTGTTTGATGCTGCGCGCCACGGCCTCCATATCGCTGTAGGCAAGCTGGTACTGCGTTAGGTCCACAATAGCTTCGTCGATGCTTTTGGGCAGCACATCGTCGGCAAACCGTTTCAGCACCCCAATGATTCTGAGGTGATAGGCCCGGTACCGCGCCGGGTGCGTCTCCACCGGAATCAGGTCAGGGCAAAGCAGGGCAGCTTCGGCTAATTTCATGCCCGTTTTAACGCCCCGCTGCTTGGCCTCGATGGATGGCGCAATCACACAACTTCGTGGGCCCGATGTGTACACGCAGACCGCCACAGGTCGTCCCCGGAGCAGGTAGTTATCCTGTTGTTCGCAACTGGCGAAGAAACTGTTCATATCCACAAACAAGACGGTCGCTTTTGTGTGTAGCCCGATCCGGTTGACGTTCATAAATGAAGTAGTGTAAAGCCATGTACTATCCCTTTTTTATCCGTTATATTTGTTGTATACTTGTACTACAAAGGGCGCAATGTATTACAAGTAAAATATAATAGCTAATTATAATTGACTAACTATGGCGGGCGTTGTGAAGAAATTTGAACCGGAAATGCCCAGACGGCTGGAACCGGACGGTATGGAATCGGTGCAGGACCGATTGAAACAGGTATTCGATGCCCTGAACCTAAGCATCTACCAAGTGGCGAAGGACCTGGGCGAGAATTCATCCAAGTTTTATAATATACTCAGCGGACGGGCGAAGCCCTCCTACGACACCGTTATGAGCCTGCTGGCGCAGTATCCGCAGATTCGGGCCGACTTTTTATTACGCGGTACGTTACCCGTTTTATCGACCGACCCGGACACCCCTACCAACGGCCAGCTGGTGCTGGCGGACGAGGATATTATCGAACTACCCTTCGTACCGATTAAGTTCTATGCCAGCTTTATCGAGACCATCACCGAAGGGCTGCAACCGAGTGCGCTGGAAACGTACCGGGTTCGCAAACCGGTAGAGCGGATGCCCAAACAACCCGTCGTGATCGAGATTTCGGGCAACAGCATGAGTCCGCAGTTGGTACACGGCGCGAAGGTAATGGCAGTGCAAGTCGATGAGAACGACTGGGAATACCAGTCGGGCGGGGTGTATGCGGTTATTTACCGCGATTATTTTGTGGTGAAGCGCATCAAGGAAAACGAACTACTGACCCGCAAAGTGCTGACGCTCCATTCTGACCACCCCAACGGCGGCACCGTTACCGTGGGCGTCGCCGACCTCCGGGGCATCTGGAAAGTTGTCAGCATCGTTGAAGCACCGGTGGAGTAAATCGGATTCTGGTTAGCCTTAACTAAAACAGCCCGGATATGCGTATCCGGGCTGTTTGTTTAGATGCACGTTTGCCCTTCACAACGTGAACACAGCCGTAAACGTCATCGCTATCGTATCGTCGGTTTTCATCCCCAACAGCGAAGGCCGCTCTACGGTATGGTCGGTCATGCTGACGTTAAAGGCTCCGGTGATGGTCAGGTGGTTGGCCGCATCCTGCCGCGTTGCCTGAATAACAACCGGTTTGGGAACACCGTGAAATGTCAGCTTGCCTTTGATGGTCAGAACACCGTCAGCCCCGGTTTGAATGCTTTCGCTGACGAACGTCACATTGGGGTATTTGAGAGCGTCGAGTACTTCCAGGGCGTGCGAATCCCGGTTGCCGTCTTTACTGTCGAACGAGGCCACTTTCATGGATACGGCTACGGTTTCGATTTGTTTGGTCGCATCGTCGTAGATCATGGCGCAGTTCAGATCGTGGCTCACCGCCTGCCATTTGTGGAGGGGGTGCTTCATGTCGTAAGTGACGGTCGAGGCACCTTTGTCCGCCATCAGTTTACGTTTGGCTATTCCCGTAAAACTGACGAGCGTAACGGTCAGCAGGCAAAACAATACGATTTGGACTCTCATATTTTGGCGAAAGAAAAGCCCTCACTTCCTGAAAAAGGAGGCAACAGTGGGTTTCAGGAAATGAGGGCGGTTGGCTTAGAACTTAAGAACGATAATCGATGTCGCGAAGGCCGCGAACGTGGCATAGGCAGCCGCCCGGTGGTAGGGCTTCAGATCGGGGTGTTCGCGAATCATACCCGCCAGCACGTTGGTGGCGATCATGCCCGTTATGTGAACAATGGACAGGTATTTGTGCAGTTTGATCGAGCTTAGTCCACGCCGGTCGGCCAGAAGTTTGGGCGGAGCCGTCAGCGACAGCAAAGCCGTGGTGGCGTAACTAACGTTGATAAACTGGGCCGATGTTTGGTGGGCATCATACAACCGGGTGTACTCGGCTCCCTTTGCATTGTACAGTTTGGCCCCCAGAATACCCTGCAACACATACCCGCCCAGCGTCACGAATCCCATCACCTGATGCGCAACCAGCATAGTCCGGCGCACCTTCAGTTCTTTCTCCCGACCTATCGGCGTCAGTGGCGCCACATTCAGCACCCGCAGCAGCCCTTTTGGTCCCCAGAATACGCGCTGGGTAAAGATCATTTTGTGGGGCAACAGGGGCTGGGCCGTCTGCACCGAATCGGTCATCCCCGCCAGCAGATCATCCGATGTGGTGGTTTGAGTCGTATCGCGTTTAACGGCGGTACTATCCTGCGCCTGAATGTTCAGGTAACTGAACAATCCCGTCAGGAAGAGCATACAGAAGCGTGTCAGCATCGCCCTTTTATTCGATAACGGTGAGAATAGTACCCGAAAGTGTGGCTTTGTATGATTTCACGCCCTGAACCGGGGGCGATTCTTTTACGGAACCGTCGGTGTTGTACAGGCCGCCGTGGAGGTTGCACTGAAAATCATTGGTTGCCAGCCGGTAGCTGAGTTCGCCCTGCTGGTGGGTACAAATCCGGCCAATCGCCACTAATTTACCGCCTTTCACATCCGCCACGACAATACCGCCTACGCTCACGAAACCGCCTTCGGTTTTCAGGCCGCTGTAAGTTGTCGTCGACAGGTCGAGGGTAAAATTGATCGTACCTTTTGTCGGGTCGGCATTGCCCGTAAAGCCGGTAGTTGTGGTGGTGCCGGTACCCGTGCCGGGGTTGGTAGTCGGGATGGTGGCCGGTGCCGGGTCGCTTTTGCTGCTCGAGCAGGATGTCAGCGTACCCATGCAATAGAAAGCCATCAGAGCGGCACTGCTTAAACCTAAACTGCGCAGAAACTCACTGCGGTTCAGGGCTTCGGTGGTTGGTTTGTCCTGCATGATAATGTGTTAAATACGGGTTGATACGTAACTGGTTTACTTGTTTTCAGCATTCCCCGGTTCAGCGAATCCGCTCGCTATCAGAGCCGGTAGCGCAGGGAGAAAAACGCGCCGGTGCTGATGAGCCGCACCTTGAAGAACCCAACCTGCCGCAAGGGTACTTTCATAAACGGCTCCACCTGCCACGACAACCGGCGGCTGATGGGTTGTTCATACCCGACCGACAGGTTCAGTTCGCTCAGGCCATACGTTCCTGTTTTTCCTTCCCAATTCCGGGCCTGAATCAGGGGATTGGTGGGGTCATCGTATCTGTAATCATACCGTTCTTTCAGGATGACATAGCTCGTTACGCCACCGGTCACAAACCAACGGGCTGGTCCGGGCTTATTAAGTCGGGGCCGAAGCACCACATCGTACCGCACGTTAAGCGGCACATCGAGCATGGCGCAGCGGGCATCTACCCCATCGAACCAAAGTGCCCATTTCCAGGCGGGTGGCCAGACGTAATCATCGCCAGACGCTTTGTACACTTTCACGCTATGCAGTACGCCCGTTTGCAGACTCCAGCGGCTTGACAGCCGGTAACTCAACAGCAGGCCCAAATTCGTTCCGGGCCGATTACCAGCGGCATCGCCCACGTTCCGCAGACCAATGGCACTCAGGTCCGGCGAGGCCACCAACTGAATGCTCAGGCCCGTCAGCCGGGTGCGGCTGGCCAACGGTGGCTGATCCAACGACGGTTGGCGAACGGACGCACTTGGTGCGGGAATCCGGTCGGTCAGCGCGATGGCTTCGGGCCAGCGGGCGGGGCGGTTCATCAGCAACCCGGTTTCGCCCAACCGCAACCGGGGTTCGGCGGGTAGCTCGTCCGTGCTGAAATAAGCCTCTCGTGGATCACTCACCTTAGTGGGTATGCCGACGGTTTCGTCCGCGCCGGGCACATAATCCGGGTTTAACAGCCGACGGTCAATAACCGGTGGGCCGTTGCCTTGCCGATTCGTTGTGCCCAAAGCCACAGACAGGTTAATACGCCCGTTCGTTGCAGAGCCAACCCTGGCCAGACGACTTTTATTTCGGCTCGTTTGCCGACCCATCGTTCGTTTGCCGACCCCATTCGGGCGAAACGAATCCCGTGCTTTAACCACCAATCCATCAACCTGACGAGCACCGGGCGTTGCCTTCACGGTCCGCTCGGGTGCCTTATTAGCAGAAGCAGCCGGTTTGAGGAAGGGGCGCACCCCCACCACCCGCTCACCTGTGCGATGAGACAAGGCGGAATGGTTCGTAACCAGGGGTTCTGGCGAGCGGGACTCGGCCAGCGTTTTACCCCGCTCATCTACCGGCATCATTTCGGCCGGAACGGTAGCCGGTGATTCCGAACCCGTTTCGGGTGGAGCCGACCCATTGGTTAGTTTCCGGTTGCGCTCTTGCTCATCGGGTGTTTTTAGTCCGCCATTCTTCACAACGGCGAGGCTGGTTTTACCCGGCTTCACGGCAACGTCCTGAACCGTCTTATTTGGCTGTTGCTGCGTGAACCAGTAACTACCCGTCAGTAACAGAAGGATGAGGCCAGCGGGCAGGACACGGCGCGTCCAGGTTTTCCAGAGGACCGTGCGGTCATGGTTGTTTAACCGGCGCTGCATGTCCTGCCAGGCCGTAGGGTCGTAGGGTGGTTCGAATTCTTCAGCCGACTTTCTGAAGAGCCCGTCTAAGCCAGCATCGGCCTCGTTTTTATCGGGGTGATCTTGCATACTCATCATGACTTTTTTTTACCAGCATTCCGCGTAAATTTTCCCGTGCCCGCGCCAGATTGGATTTGGACGTACCGGTCGATATGCCCAACTGGGCCGCAATTTCATCGTGACTATACCCATCAATCACGTACAGGTTAAACGCCAGCCGGTAGGCCGGTGACAATTGCTGCACCAGCCCCAGCAACTCGTCGTGTGCCAGTTGGCTGTACGCATCCGGCGAGGTGGTGGCGACCTGAACGGCCCCGTCTACATCGTCGTGGTAGTAGTGTTTCACAGCCTGCCGGTATTGATCCACCGCCGAGTTAATGAGTATACGCCGGAGCCACCCTTTGAATGGCTGATTGGTATCGTACTGATCCAGTTTGGTAAATACTTTCAGAAAACCATCATTCAATACCTCCACAGCCTCATCCCGCGTGTGGGTATACCGCAGACAGATGCCCATTGCGTAGCCGTAGAACTGCCGGTAGAGCAGTTCCTGGCTGCGCCGGTTGCCAGCCCGGCAACCGGCCAGCAGGTCGGCAAGCATCAGCATGTCAGGTGTTTGGGGCATCGGGTAAAGATATAACTTGTTTAACGTCAGCGGACCATGAACACCGGGTAACACGAACAAAAACATCACAACGGTGCGTCCGGCGAACTGGCATTGACCACCGGCCACACACCGGGTTTGGGTACGCTGACGCCTTTGGTGTTGCCCCGCACCCCTGCATCGGGACCGAAATAATACAGCGGCCAGCCTTTATAGGTGAGTTGGGTGCGCCCATAAACGTCAATGGTACCAAAATCGGTTTTCTTCAGCGTCGACGGAATTTCCTTCAGCGAAGCCGCTTCAAACAGTGGCCAGGTGGCATTGTTGCTGAAATCGGTCTTTGTATAGTTGTTCTTGCTTTTCTTATCATTGGCAAACGCATACAGGGTGCGCCCCTCCTGGTCGGTAAGATAGATGCTCGTTCCGGTACCCTCCTTAGTATCGAATGTGTAGTTCTTGCCGTCGTTTCCGAGTAGTTGCCCCGCCCCCATCGTGATCGTATAATCGGTTTTGGCCACGAACCAGGTGCTGCCCACATTTTCCCCTTTCACATCGCCGGTTGCGGCATCACTTTTGAAGTAATACAAAGGCCAGCCTTTGTAGGCAGTTTGCTTACTGCCATCGGTCCGGGTAATGGTCGTGAAATCACCGGCAGTCAGGCCCGTTCCGAGCAGGGGCGTTTCCTTGTAAAACACCGGCCAGGTATCGGTACAGGTTCCGGTACAATTGGCCTTGCCATTGGCATCGGGCGCAAAAAAGTAAAGCGTTTTGCCACCTGTACCCGTCAGTACGGACCCCAATGTGGTCGTCGTCAGCGACAGATCGTTTTGGGGTGTCGTATCTTTAGTCGAACAGGCGACAGCACCGGCAGACAGCCAAACCGCCAGCAGCAGCAGACGGCCGTTATATCCAGAATTTTTCATTTTTCAACTGAGTTAAAGGTGAAAGAGAGTCAGTTGAACCGGTTCGACAGCAATACGGGGAAGCGTGTATCCCGGTTGCGTCGGGAATGAAAAAGTTCTGTATGTCAGGAATAGTGAGCCATGATGCAGGCAATGGACCCGATCATATACGCCATATCCCAAACATAAAACGCTCCGTCGTCGACTCAGATTTGAGTTGACGACGGAGCGTTTTATGTTTATCAAACCACGGTCAAAACCGTGGATTACAATTAATTGCGCAACGGCTTGCCACCCTGCAACAGGCTCTGAATCCGTTCCAGCGTTTTTTGCTCACCGGTCAGGGCCAGGAAGGCTTCGCGTTCGAGGTCCAGCAGGTACTGCTCCGACACGGTTTGCGGTACGCTCAAATCACCGCCACAGATTACGTAAGCCAGTTTATCAGCAATTTTCAGGTCGTGATCTGAGATGTAACGCCCCATGTGCATGGCCGTAATGCCCGCTTTGAACAAGGCAATGCCCGTTTTACCCTGCACCTTAATGTCGGTACGGGGCTTGGGTTGCGTGTAGCCATTTTCGGCCAGTTCGATGGCGGCTTGTTTGGCTTCAGCAATCAGACGGCTCCGGTTCAGCACGATCTGGTCCGACGGGCGCAGGTAGTTCATGGCTTTCGCTTCGGCGGCCGAGGTCGAGACTTTGGCCGTGGCGATATTCATGTACACGCTCTGCAAAATATTCAGTTCGGTATCGCCGGTTTGGTACAGGTCCGAGGCACGGGCAGCCATCTCTTTCGTACCACCACCGGCCGGAATCAGCCCCACACCGACTTCCACCAGTCCCATGTACAGTTCGGCATGGGCCACAACACGGTCGGCGTGGAGGTTCAGTTCGCAGCCACCACCGAGGGCCAGCGAATGCGGAGCACCCACCACCGGAATAGACGAATACCGCGCCCGCAGCATCGTCTGCTGAAACTGGGCAATCATCAGGTTAATCTCGTCGTATTCCTGCTCGATGGCGTACATGAATAGGGTAGCTAAGTTGGCCCCCGCCGAAAACGCTTCGGTCGAGTCATTGCCAATCACTAAGCCCCGGAAGTCTTTCTCGGCCAGCGCAATCGCCTTCATTACACCCTCGACAACTTCCGGCCCGAAGGTGTTCATTTTGGAATGAAATTCGAGGTTCAGGATGCCGTCGCCGAGGTCATAAACGGTCGCACCCGCGTTCTTCCAAACGACATTATTTGAGAGATTCTCCAGGATCAGGAAGCTCTCCGCGCCCGGAATGGCCTTGTAGCCTTTGGTCGGAATGTCGTAGTATTTGGACACGCCGTTCTCGACTTTATAGAACGACTCGAAGCCAGCGTCGAGCATGTCGTACACCCACTGCGCCGGTCTTTTGCCCAGTGCTTCCATGATCTCAATGCCTTTCCGAACGCCAATCGCGTCCCACGTTTCGAACAGACCCATCTGCCAGCCAAACCCCGACGTAATGGCTGCGTCGATGCGGAACAGTTCGTCGGCAATTTCGGGGATGCGGTTGGTGGCGTAAATGGACGTGTCGGCGAATGTTTTGCGGTAAAATTCACCGGCTTTGTCTTTGCCCGCCATCAGCACGGGGAAGCGTTTTTTCAGGCTGTCGATGGCCTTGGTTGCTTCCAGCGTTGCAAATTTTGACTTAACCGATGGCTTGTATTCAAACGTATTCAAGTCGAGGGCCAGAATTTCCGTTTTGCCCTGCGCGTCTTTCGTTTTCTTGTAGAACCCCTGTCCGGTTTTGTCGCCGAGCCATTTGTTGTCCATCAGCTTCTGCATCACGGCGGGTAACTGAAAGGCTTCGTGCGACTCATCGTAGTCCAATTTTACGAGGTTGCTCGCCACGTTTACGGTCGTATCCAAACCCACCACGTCCGACAGCCGGAACGTGCCCGACTTGGGTTTACCCGACACGGGACCGGTCAGTTTGTCGACTTCTTCCACGGTCAGGCCCATCTCTCCGGCCACACGGATGGTCTGAATCATAGCGTAAATGCCAAGCCGGTTGGCAATGAACGCAGGCGTGTCTTTGCAGAGTACCGTTGTTTTGCCGAGGTAGAGATCCCCGTACTTCAGCAGGAAGTCGATGATGGCGGGGTCAGTGTTGGGACCGGGGATGATTTCCAGCAGCCGCAGGTAACGCGGGGGATTGAAAAAGTGCGTGCCACAGAAGTGCCGACGAAAATCCTCGCTCCGACCGTCGGTCAGCAGGTGCATCGGAATGCCCGACGTATTCGAGGTGATGAGTGTTCCCGGTTTCCGAAACTGCTCAACGCGCTCGTACAGCGACCGTTTGATGTCTAACCGCTCCACAATCACTTCGATCACCCAATCGTATTGGGCAATTTCGCTGAGGTTATCGTCGAAGTTTCCCAGCTTGATGCGGTCGGCAAACTTGGCATCGTACAGCGACGCGGGGGTTGCCTTGAGCATCGTCTGGAAAGCATCGTTCACAATCCGGTTGCGAACGGCGGGTTTGTCGAGCGTCAGGCCTTTGGCTTCTTCGGCAGGCGCTAACTGATTGGGGGCAATGTCTAACAGCAACACCTGCAACCCGATGTTGGCGAAGTGAGCCGCAATGCGCGAACCCATAATGCCGGAGCCTAAGACGGCGACCCGGCGAATGCTGCGATTTTTGGCCGTGGTTTTGGGTTTTTCGAGTGTTGCTTCCATGAAATAGAAGGGTAGTTGGGTTTGTACTAATGATTGTACTCAGGTTACTGACGCGTCAGGTTATATGGTGGTGTCGGGTTTGAGAATCCAATACCACTACACTATTTCTTCGGCTTCGGCGCTGGTGGGCACGTTGGTTTTCAGTCGGAAGTTTTCTTCATCCACAATCCGGTTGATATCCTTGATGACGTCGAAGAAAACCACTAATTTCTCCAGCGGAATCTGCTCCCGAATCATATTGTTAAACTGAATAACACCCGCGCGGGCAATCTCGCGTTTCGCTTTTCCTTCGTCGGTGAGTACGATCCGCACAAAGCGCTTGTCGGCTTCGTCGGCCTCGCGCCGAATCCAGCCCCGGTCTTCGAGACTCTTCAGCATCCTGACCAGACTGCGTGGCTCCATGCCCAACAGCGGACCAATTTTGGTGGCGGGCGTCCCCTGCTCCATGTCGATATTGAGCAAGACGAAGCCAATCGCCATCGTCATGTCGTATGGAGCCGCGTAGGTATTGTACATGCGCGAGATGGTATGCCACCCGCATTTTATGTGAAAATCAACGGTTTTTTCCTTCTTCATGGCGGTGTCGCGGCCGGGTAAATGCTCAACGGTGTATGAGCGAACGGATAAACAAAATTACACTTTTTCGAGAAGTATTATGCATGCATACGGTTTTTGATAAAACGAAAAACCCGCCTGAAAAGACGGGTTTCCAAATCATCCTGATGATTTGCCTGGTTATGACAGTGCTACCTGCCCGGCGGCTTTGCGTTTGTAGTACCGAATGGTACGGGCGATAAAAAAACCACCGATGACGCCCGGCAACGTCCAGACCAGCAATGGGGGCAACGGAATTTTATCGCCATTGACAACGCAGAACGCCGTAAACGAGGCAATGTATGCGCCAACCATGCGGGTGATGTGGTGATAAAACCAGTGCATTTTTTCGGCCTGAACCCGGCCGCTATAGAGCCACCAATCCATCTGACCATTCCGAAAAAAGAAGATACCGAACACCAGATACAGAATGCTGAAGAACGGAAACGAATGCGCTGAGGTCAGGCCGGTATAAATTTGCCAGATCCCAAATAAAAGCGACCCGATGCCCGCCACCATCGCCACGCCCGATACAAACCAGTCTAACCGGGCGGGTTGATCAGCGGATTTTTTCATGCGCAGCGTTCGTACTCCCGTCAGGGCCATGTGAAAACTAAAGAAGCCAACAACCAGCAGAAATTGCAGAAACGGCCGTTCGGGGGCCTGAATCCAGGAGAGCGTCGCGGTGACGAACACCCCAAACATGGCCCAGAAAAATACGCTTCCCGACTGGCGGTGCAGTTTGCCGCCCTTCTGAGCGATCATCGGCACAACGCCCACCGTGAGCGAGGTGAAACCACAAACGATGTGAATAAAGAGGTTGATTGCGTGAAAGGATGGCATAGCTGTAAGGGGTTTGCATCGGTTTGATGACCCAAACGTACAGCAACTTTTCGTGCCCCGCCCGGCAATGGGACGAACTGCAATCTTTTGGGGTATTTGGCAACCAAAAACGCCGTTTGGGACGTTTGGAAAGGTAATTTGGCCGTTAATTTTTCAACTGCGCCACCAGGGAGTCGTTGTACTGCCGGGCCACCGGTACCGTAAAGTGACCATCGGCGAGGTGCAGTTTGTAGCCCTGCGCGTTGCCCGTTACCCGCCCGACCTGATCCAGATTGACCACAAACGAACGGTGGCACCGGACAATGTGCGGCTGCTGAATCTGGCGTTCCAGTCGGCTCAGGCTGCTCCGCAACAAGACCTTGCTGGGTTGACCACGCTGCGCATAAACGACCGTGCAGTAATTGTCGCTGGATTCGATAAAAAGCAGATCGGCAGGGGGAAGGGTGAGCGTTTCTTTTTCGTTTTCCGCCGTGAGTGTCAACACCGGAGTTGGTGCACCGGACGAATCAGGGGCAGTTACAGGGGTATGGGTGGGTAGCTCAGCCGCCTGCCGGGTGTATTTGCGGAGCTGTACGATGTAGGAAACCATCACGGCCCCTACCGTCGGAAAAATGCCAATCAGAAATGTAACGAGAATCATACCCAGCCACGACTGGCCTACCCACTGATTGAGCAGCCACGCCAAGTAAAGCCGGTTTAGCAGAGCAATAGCCAGAATATTCCCCAGTACGAGCACGATCTCCCGGCCAACGGTCCAGTGTTTATCCGAGAACTGGACCGGAAACAGCCGCTGCCATACCGTAAAATTCACCCCCGTCACCAAGAAGGTGATAATGCCGAAGCCAAACAGTTTCAGGGATTTGTCGGGCGTTTGCCACTCTCCCATCCCGAAGGGCTGAAACACCAGCAGAAACAGACCAATGAACCCGCCAATGTAAGCAGCCTTGATCCAATGCCGACGCAATGAATCCTCACTGGGGTAGGGCTGCGCTAAAAGACGGAACATAGTGAACGTTAAAAAATGCGCCAGTTAGCAATCTGGGCGATGAAATCAGGTACCACCGGCGGGTAAACGGCGGCCATAAAAATGAGGCCGAACAGGGCACCATAAATGTGCGCGTCATGATTGATATATCCCGCCCCCCGCCGTGATTCATAGACCGAATAGCCGAGGTAGAGCAGACCGAAAATAAAACCGGGCAGGCCGATAATACCGTACAGATAGAGTTTTTCGGTCGGAAAAAACAGAATAGACCCGAAAATGACCGACGACACGCCCCCCGAGGCCCCGAGCGAATTATAGCCGGGGTCGTTTTTGTGTTTCAGCAGCGTCGGAATATCCGAGATAATAATGCCCGCCAGGTAGAACAGCACCAGGTAGATGGCCCCCTGACTGCCAAACAATTCGGCGAATATCTGTTCGATCTGACTGCCGAAGAAATAGAAACTGAACATGTTGAAAAACAGGTGGCCAAAGTCGGCGTGGATGAACCCCGACGTCAGCAGCCGGTAATACTGCCCTTTCTGCACGACCTTGTAGGGATTCATCATCCAGCTTTCCAGGAACGTGCCGTTGCGGAGGGCGTAAAAGCTAATCAGCGACGTAATAACAATCAGGGCAAGGGTGATCGACATAATGGGTTGGTTTAGCTCTCCCGCTCCACGAGTTGGCGGGCAAAATCGAGCAGGATGTTTTTGCGGGATGGCTCGGCCCGAACTTCGTCAAAATTAGCGAATCCCCGGCCAAAATAGTCGGCAATACGGCTCTCGGTGATCTGCCGGATGCCCAATTCGTCGTAAATCCGGGTGACGGCCCGTACCTTCTCCGCCTTGTCGAAGTCGGTCATCATTAGCCAGTGCGTCAGGTCCGTTTTGTGGCTCTCGTCGGCCTGTTCGAGGGCTTCGATGAGCAGAAACGTCTTTTTATTGGCGATGATGTCGCCCCCCACCTGCTTACCGAACTTGGCCGGATCGCCGTATACGTCCAGCAGGTCGTCTTTTAGCTGGAATCCAATGCCGATGTTGATGCCGCCTTCGCGGAGGTGATTGGTCGAATGCTCATCGGCTCCGGCCAGAATGCCGCCCAGTTCGAGCGAGAAACCCAGCAATACCGATGTTTTCAACCGGATCATTTCGATGTACTCGGCTTCCGTTACGTCCCAGCGCGTTTCAAAATTCATGTCAAATTGCTGCCCTTCGCACACTTCGGCGGCTACGTGATTAAAGCGGTTGAACACCCGGCGCAGGTGTGGCGTCTCAACGTCGCCCAAGAGTTCGTAGGCGTTTACCAGCATCACATCACCAGAGAGGATGGCCGTGTTGTGGTTCCATTTTTCGTGTACTGTCGGCTGACCCCGGCGCAGCGGAGCCTGATCCATAATATCATCGTGCATGAGTGTGAAGTTGTGAAAAACCTCCACCGCCAGCGCGGGTCTGATCGTTTTCTGCCAGCCGTCGGTGAATAGATAAGCGGCCATCAGCGTCATCAGCGGTCGCAGCCGTTTCCCGCCTAAACTCAGTATGTAACGGATAGGATCGTAGAGTTCGGCAGGCTGCTTCCCGTAGGCAATTTGTTGCAGTTCGTGTTGGAGGGCGTCGCTAAAAATGGCTGGAGTCATTGGTCGGGTCGGTTCCGCGCAGACCGGCACGCCGGAGCGATACCAGCCGCTGCGGGCATCCGTTGGGGATAGTCCGTTGGGTTAGGCTCAAAAATACGCAAAAACATGGACGCCCGTCTATGACAGCCAATTCCTTACTGAATGAGCGTACGGAGATTAACGCCGTGGTGAATCAGCAGAAACAGAAAAAGCCCTACCCAAAGTACATCGACAAAGTGCCAATAGAGCGTGATGAGCTTGATTTTAAGCTGATTAGGGGGGTTAACACTGTAAACAAATGAATCGACGTACTGCCGTCGGCGCAGGGCCTCGACCAACGCGATGACCAGAAAGATCAGGCCAATCAGGATATGCAGCAGGTGAACGCCGGAGATGATGTACACGAAGCCGCCCGCCGGGTTGCCCTCTAAGTGAACCCCGGCCGTGAGCATCTGCCGCCAGCCCCATATCTGCAACAGAATAAACAGCGTACCCAGCACCAGCGTCGACGCCATGTAAGAACGATAGGTCGGGAAATGCTCCTGCCGGAAGGCGTTGTTGGCATTGTGCAGGGTCAGGCTACTCAGCAGAATCACGACGGTACTCAGCAGAAACGTGTTGGGTAACGGCGCATCGACCCAGCCCGGACCGGTTTTGCGAATGATATAGGCCGCCAGCAGAATCGTGAACAGCATTACGCTCCCTGCAATACCCAGCCAGACCATGAAACGGAACGGCTCCCGCCGTTTAGTGAAGAAACTACTCATTACATTGATAAAGGGCAAGCTACGCAGACGACACCATGCCCACTACCAGGACATATTACCCTGCCAAACGTTGTAGGCAAGTATTTGGTTTGGCAAATCAGCCGGAGCCGGAAAAATGCCGTACACCGTCGAACCGGACCCGCTCATAGCCGCATAAACAGCCCCGGCTGCGTACAATTGCGCTTTCAGATCGGCCAGCAGCGGGTAGCGCGGAAACAGACTGTCTTCAAAATCATTGTGAACCGAATGCTGCCACTCCGCAATAGGGGCTGCCAGCAACTCACGCAGGGGTACGTCGGGGGTGCGTGGCCGGACACCGGCATAGGCCTCGGCGGTTGAGATGGCCAGATTTGGGTACACCAGCACCAGGTGATAGCCCGCCAGGTTCAACGCAATGTTCTCGAATACATCGCCCTTTTCGATGCCGTAGACGGGGCGGTTCTGCACAAAAAACGCGCAGTCACTGCCCAATCGCCGGGCGTACGTTTCCAGTTCCGGCGTGGTCAGACCCAGCACGAAGCGGTCATTGAGCAGACGCAGGGTAAAAGCCGCATCGGCCGAGCCGCCCCCCAGCCCAGCCCCGATCGGTACGATTTTATGCAGGTGCATGGCGATAGGTGGTAAATCGAAATCGGCCTTCAGCAACTCGTACGCCTTCGTACAGAGGTTTTTAGCCGTGGGATCACCGGGAATGGGCAGGCCACTGGTTGAGAATGAGTAGGCATCTGCCGGCACGATTTCCAGCGCATCACTCCAGCCGACGGGGTAAAAACACGACAGCAGGTTATGAAAGCCATCGGTCCGCTTTTGGGTGATTTGCAGGCCGATGTTGATTTTGCAGTTGGGAAAGGAGAGCATGAGCAGGGGGTAGTACGTCGTGGTCAGGGATTAGTGGCTGCCGCGCAAACTTACGGCTAACCCCTGCCCACTAACAACTAACCGCTCATTTTATGGCCAGCACTTTAAACTCGGTTCGGCGGTTGCGCTGATGCTCGGCTTCGGTGCAGATGACGCCGTCGATGCAGTTATTGACCAGCATGGCTTCGCCCATGCCCGTGGCCGCAATGCGTTTTTTGCTGATCCCCTTCGACACTAAGTAAGCCGCTACGGCTTTGGCCCGGCGCGACGATAACTCCTTGTTGTAATTGGCCTCGCCCCGGCTGTCGGTATGCGACCGGATTTCGATGACTAAGGAAGGATACCGGCGCATGGTCGTTACCAATTTATCCAGTTCGCGGGAGGCATCGGCGCGGAGTGTCGTCCGGTCCAGATCATAATAAATGTTGTCGATGGTCACGATGTCGCCCACGCTCAACATGTTCAGGTCGGCGGCAACTTCTTTGGGCTTCGACTTTTGGGGTATTTTTTTGATCCGGGTGGTGTGGGTGCCGTACTTCTCCTTCGAGGCAATGAGTGTATAATCACACCCCTCCACGATGTTGAAGGTATAGCTTCCGTCCGCCCCGGTTGTAGTGGACATGGTGACGCCGTTGCAGTCGTTGGTCAGTTTAACCAATACCCCCTCGATGGGTTTTCGGTCGCGGTCGCTGATTACCGTGCCCCGCACCCGCGAACTGGTGAGGCCGCCCAGGTTCTGGTTGAGGGGTTCCAGCGTGTCGATTACCATCATTGGTTTACTCAGGCCAAGTTCGAGCCGGGAAGGCTGATCGTCGGTTAGAAAACGGGTCGAGAAACCCACTGTACTGCTCACATACCCATCGCGGGCCGACCGGAAGAGAAAATCATTGTCGGCTTCGAGGCAGATTTGCAGCAGGCCGTTCTGATCGGTAACGAGTTGCTGATTAGCCCGGCCATCGAAGATCGACTCCACTTTCACCGCTACACTGTCTAAGGGCTGGTCGGTTTCCGAGTCGTACAGCCGGATGGCTAAGTTGCGGCAGCCCGAGAGCGAACTCTCCCGCATGAACCGGAAAATATCATCGCTACCCGCCCGGCTGCTGCTGAAATACCCCGCCTGCCGCATCCCATCGGTGATGATACCAAAATCGTCCTGCGGGGAATTGATGGGGGCATCCAGATGATTGACCGACTGGACCGCCGTTCCGGTCAGCGAAGCAAAAAATACGTCCAGGCCCCCTAAGCCGGGCCGTCCGTCCGAGGAGAAATACAGGTTACCGGCTTCGTCGATGAAGGGAAAGAGTTCATTGCCTTTGGTATTGATGCCACTCCCCATCGTGACCGGCGTCGACCATTGGCCCTGCTCCCAGCGGCTATAGTACAGGTCCGTTCCGCCGAAGCCACCCGGAATATCGGAGGCAAAAATCAGCAGTTGATCGTCTTTGCTCAGCGTGGGGTGCCCCACCGAATACTCGTCGCTGTTGTACGGAAACTCCGTTATGTTCACCCAGCTACCGTTTTGTTGCTCGGCGGTATAAAGTTTAAGTTTTGTCACACCTTCGGCACTCTTGCGGGGGCGTCCACCGGTGGTATTGTTGCGGGTAAAAATAATCCGCGTTCCATCCTTGGAAAACGTGGCCGGGCCTTCGTGGTAACGTGTATTGAGGGATTTACTAAACTGCTGCACTGAATTGTCCGACCGGTTTTCGTAATAGCCTAACCCTTCGGTGATGTTGATGCTTCCCCCAAAGTTCGGCACCGTGCGCGAATCGTTCGCCGTGGGACGGGTGTACTCATCGCTGCCTACACGCCGGTCGTCGGCATCGCGGGCAGGGTCGGAATTAACTTTTGTTTCGACGCCATCGGGACTGATCGTTGCCTTGGCCCGTAGCTGACTGCGTTCGGGTACGTAAACCAGATCGAGATAACCTAAGTTGCCGCTGGGTTCGACGGCTGAAGACCCTTTACGACCCGATACATACACCAGCCCATCCCGGTAGTACGCCGGGCTAAACTCTTCGTTATCGGTGTTGATACTCAACACGTCCAGCCGATACCGGGCGGGTTGTGGCGGTCCACTGTGACCAGCGGGTTTAGCCATCGGTCCAGCCGGGACACCAATTACCGGGCGGGCAGGAATTTTGGCCTTCAACGCCAAATAGCGTTCATACTGCGTCTGTGCCTCCTTGAATTTCCCATTGCTGGCCAGCGCCTGCGCATACAACAACATGGATTGCGGTTTGAATTCGCCCCCGCTCTGGAGCCAGTCGCGGTAAACACGTTCGGCTTTCTGGGTGTCGCCAACCTGCTGATAAGCATGAGCCAGGCCAGCCTGCACGGCGATTTGCTGTGCAGGAGACATACTCGCCTTATTGGTCAATAACTGGGTATAGAGGTCGATGGCCCGTCCGTAAGCACGCCAACTGCTCAGTCGATCCGCCTGCCGTACCAGCGAATCCACCTGCGCCCAGGCACCAAAGCTGCTCAGCCAGAGAACACCAATACTGATCCATTTCTGCCAAAAATTCATAATATGTTGCTTACAATACGTTGTCTGCCAACGACCGGCTAAACGCACCGGTTACGTTAAGATTGTACGTGTACTACTAACCACTGCATCCGATTGGCTGGCCTTTTTGGGCGGGATATGACTATCGGGAACGGGGTCCGTTGGCCTGACGATCACAAAAAGTACAGGGTAACTCTTGATTTCGGTTGAAAATAGGTTCGTTCGTTGCTACAAGTCCGACGAAATTCATGCCAACACTTGTTTTGTGTTTAAGCAACCCCCTGACGACCGGTTTGTAAAGACCTGCGTGTGCTATCGCTTCATTTGACCACCATTATTTACCTTTATTATTTATTGGTAACAAAATGACGGATTATCACAAACCATGCCAACCGCCCGTGCTGTTTATGACCCGCAGGCACGATTCAGACGGATGAAATTTCAATGTGTCACCCGAATAATTTTATCGGGCTAACTTTATGGAAACGGCCCGGATAAGTCATCCTGTCTTTATATACGCAGTTGGTCCGCTTTCGCCTATGTTTTTTAAACGGTTTCGCAGACACTTACCGACCGGTTCCCCGCGGCCCGTTACCGACGCTGAGTTTGTAGCGGCCTACCAGACCACCGGCGATCTGGAACTGTTGGGCGAACTCTACGAACGGCACATCGACATGGTTTACGCCGTTTGTTTCAATTACCTGCGCGACGAGGCCGAGAGTCAGGATGCGGCCATGCAGTTATTTGAACAACTCATAACCGACCTGAAACGGCACGAGGTGCATAATTTCCGTAGCTGGCTGCACAGTGTGGCACGAAATTATTGCCTGATGCAACTCCGCGCCCGCCGGGTTTACGTCAGCACGAGCGCACTGATGGATGGTGACGACGCATCGAACGACCCGGTCAGCGCGGATGCCAACAGGATGATTGCCACGCCCGATGTAGAGGATCTTGATTTAGAAGGCGATTTGGCCCGGATGCACACCTGCCTGAAAACGTTACCCCCGGCGCAGCAAACCTGCCTTGAGTTGTTTTACCTGCAGGAGAAAAGCTACGCCGAAGTGACACAACTAACGGGCTATGAGCTAAAACAAGTGAAAAGCTACCTCCAAAACGGTCGTCGTAACCTGAAACTTTGCTTAGACCGACGCCATGACTAATCCATTCAATCCCGATCAGCTAACGCTCGATGAATTACGGGCCTATCAGGCCGGACGGCTCACGGGCACGGCCCGACACCGCGTGGAGCGGCTGCTGCTCGAAAACCCGTTTTATGCCGATGCCTTAGCCGGCCTGGAAGCCCTTCAGCAAACCGGGGCTTCCCTGCCCGCGCAAACCGCCCAACTACGGTCGGCCCTGCACCGGCGGGTGCGCGAGTCGGCAACAAAACAACAGCTGTGGTCGCTCTGGCTATCTACCGCCATTGCCGCCATCGTGCTGGTGCTTTGCATTACGATTTACCTGATCTTTTTTACGAAACCGGGACCGCCCGCCAAACCCGTTCGTCCGGCGGTCCCGCGCAGCGTGTCAGTTGTGGTACCGTCAGGCGCCCTCAGGCGTGTAGATGGGCTGGTAGGCAACGGCGTCGACCACCATGCGGGCAATGATCTCGCGCATGATTTCGGAGGAGCCACCCGCAATGGTACCCACCCGAACATCGCGGTAGGCACGGCTGATGGGGTAATCGTCGATGTAGCCGTAGCCACCGAAGTATTGTAAACAGGTATCGACCACCCGTTTCTGCATCTCCGACGCCTGAAGTTTGGCCATCGAACATTCTTTTACCACGCTGGCTCCCTGCGTAAACAGCCAGCAGGTATGGTACACGAACTGTTTGGTGACTTCGATTTCGGTGGCGATGTCAGCAATCTTGTGGCGAATGGCCTGAAACTGCCCAATCTTTTTACCGAAGGCTTCACGCTCCTGTAAATACGCCAGCGTCCATTCCAGGGCCAGTTCGGCCCCCGACACGGCCAGCACGGCGGCCACCAACCGTTCGAGTTGCAGGCTTTCCATGAGGTAATAAAAGCCCTTGTTTTCCTGTCCGATCAGGTTTTGGGTGGGTACACGAACGGCATCAAACTGAATCTCGGCCGTGTCTGAACTGTGCCAGCCAATCTTGTTCAGTTTCGTCCGGGAGATGCCGGTGCTGTCCAACTCCACCACCAACAGACTAATTCCCCCTCGCCCAGTACCATGCTGGTCGGCATCGTGACCCGTTTTTACGGCTAAGGTGATGAAATCGCCATAGGTGCCATTGGTAATGAACGTCTTGGCACCGGTAATGATGTACGCATCGCCTTCGCGCCGGGCAGTCGTGCGGATAGCGGCCACGTCAGATCCGGTATCGGGTTCGGTAATGCCCAATGCAGCCACTTTCTGCCCCGCGATGGCCGGCACGAGGTACTGCTGTTTCAGGTAATCAGAACCGGCTTTGGCAATGTGGTTGATAGCCATGTATTCGTGAACGCTCACCGCCGTGGTAAACCCGCCCATGCCGCAGCGGGCCAGTTCTTCCAGAAAGACGACCGAAAACCAGAAGTCCGCATTCACTCCCCCCACCGATTCAGCGAAGGGCAGGCCGAGGTAGCCCAACTCGCCCATGCGCTCGAAAACGGTACGCGGAATCCGGCGGTTGGTTTCCCACTCGCCGGTATGCGGCACAACTTCGGTGGTGATAAATTGACGGACGCTGTGCCGAAACAGATCATGGTCGTCCGTAAAATATAAAGAGGGTATTTTCATGCGGGTTGTCTCTCAATTCGCTACCACTAATTCTTCGCAAATTACCACAATCAGCAGTGCAACGAATAAGGCTGTGAGGTGAATACCCGGACGATATAAAACATTTGCCAAAAGTCGACCGTTAAACGGGCAACACAATACAGACAATACTCATGCAAAAACACTTCTTTACCCGGTCGGTTTCGGCCCTGCTACTCACCATTCTCTTCGGTATCACTGCCGTGCAGGCCCAGCAACGCTTCAGTGCGGGACCACGAATAGGCGTTAACGTGTCCAACTTCTCGGGCGGCAACGTCGACACAAAAGCCATTGCCGGGCTTACTGCCGGTGCCTTTATCATGTACAGTTCCCTGAACCACTTTGGTATTTCGGCCGATCTGATGTACTCCCAGAAAGGAGCCGATATTCAGTCCCCTTTCCGGCACCGCATCAACTACCTCGAACTCCCCATCGCCCTGCGTTACTTTCTGACGCGCAACGGTGATTTTCGACCTAATCTGTTCGTAGGCCCCGCTATTGGTTTCAAACTGAGTGCAACGGAGATCAACAAAACAACCAATACACAGCGGGACATGTCAAGCGAAATCAGTTCGGTCGATTTGGGACTGACGGCTGGTTTTCAGCTAAATTTCAAAGGCTTAGGCCCCCGGCAGCGCTTTCTCATTGACGGTCGTTACACGTACGGTTTACCCGAAACGTACGTCCAATCCAACGTAGACCGGCACAATTCAGTGTTTACCCTAACGCTGGGTTATGGTTTCGGCGTTGGTCCCGAATTCCGAAGTGCATCGCCGGCCCGTCGGCGGTAATTAGTTTTGTAGCCAAACGAAAAGGCCATTCCTGATCAGGAATGGCCTTTTCGTTTGCAGCCCTATCCTGAAAACAGAGTCGTCAGGGAATATCGCGTGGGTCGGGCGCAATGCGCGTATTGTCGTAAAACGTGTTCATCAGGGCCATGTCCCCGTCGGAAAGAGCGAAGTCGAACACGTCAAAGTTTTCGCGAATCCGTTCCTGCTTCACCGATTTCGGAATCGTTACTACGCCGTGCTGTACCGACCAGCGCACCAACAACTGAAATGTACTTTTCCCGTATTTTTCGGCCAGTTCAACCAGCCGGAGATCGTCTTTTTTCAGGCCACGGACCAACGGCGCGTATCCCTCTACCTGAATACCCTTCGCCCGGTTGTAGGCCAGCACATCGGGCAGGTAGCAGTACGGGCTAAACTCGAACTGATTCACGGCGGGCACTACTTCGGCAAATGGCAATAACGCATCCAGATGATGGGGGTAATAATTGGACACACCGATGGCACGGGTACGGCCGTCGGCATAGAGTTTCTCCAGCGCCCGCCAGGTGTCGCGTCCCTTCCCCGGCACCGGCCAGTGAATCAAATACAGATCCACAAAATCGACTTGTAGCTTCGATGAACTCTGGTCAAAGGCCCGCAGGGTCGACTCGTAGCCCTGGTCGTCGCTCCAGACTTTGGTTGTAATGAATACCTCGTTACGGCTCAGCCCGCTGCTTTGCAGCGCGGCAGCGACCTCGCGCTCGTTGCCGTAGGCGGCTGCCGTGTCGATCAGGCGGCAACCGGCTTCCAGTGCCCAGTCGACCGCCTGCCGAACCTCATTGTTGTGGCGCGGAGCATATACACCCAGGCCTAAAAGGGGCATGTCAAGGCCATTGTTCAGGGTAACGGATTGGTCCATAAAGAGAAAATAATGCGGTTCTGATTGGTAAGGCTCATTTGCTCCGTGGCCCCCTGTCGCCGACTTTTTATCAACAGATTCAAGACCATACGTGTTTCAAGACCTTATCCGACGGGGCCATTTGAGGAGGAGCAGGTAAAATTAAAACCGGGTTAAAACCGTACCGGCCGTTTTCTCGTACAATGTAGTGGATACCTGTTCACTGTCTCAACTGGTTTAACTAAACAGTACTATGATTATGTGGAATCAATACCGGACCCGGCTCGTTGCTACGGCCTTCGTCCTCAGTTCGCTTGTTGGCATAAATGCCTGTAAAGAGAATGAATTCGTTCAGGATCATTCATCCGCTTCGGCCCGTGTGGGTGGCCCCGATTTCATGTTTTACGCACTGGCCGACGGCAACCGGCTGCTACAGTTGAATACGTCGAATCCCGAAACCATTCTGGCAACGGTACCCGTGACGAACCTGTCGGCTGGCGATGCTCTTTTAGCTATTGACTTTCGGCCCGCCACCGGCCAGTTGTATGGCGTGAGCAACAGTAGCCGCTTGTACACGATCAACCCCTTGACGGGAGCCGCCCGGATGATTGGTGCCGGGCCTTTCCTGAACACGTCGATAGAAGGGGTAGCCTTCGATTTCAACCCCACCGTCGACCGGATTCGGCTCGTGACCAGCTCCGGTCAGAACTTCCGGCTCAACCCTGAAACCGGTACCATTGCAGCCGTAGATGGCAACATCAATGGCGCAAACGGAGCAGTTGTTACGGGAGCGGCTTACACAAATAACAAATCCGGCGCCACCACCACCACACTGTATGTGCTTGACCCGATCTCGGATAAACTGTACATTCAGAACCCGCCTAACAACGGTACTTTGGTCGAAGTGGGTTCGCTGGGTGTCGATGCCGCCGGGTTGAGTGGTTTCGATATTTCGGCGGATGGCACGTCGGCCCTGGCGTCGCTGGGTGTAAATGGCCGCACCGAACTGCATCAGATCAATTTAGCTACCGGCCGCGCCGAAAAGGTGGGCAATATGCCCAACATCAGTATTGCCGGACTGGCGATTCCCACTGAGCCGGTAGCCTATGCAGCCGACGGCTTCAACAACCTGCTGATTTTTAACCCGCTGAATCCCGGTACGCCCATTGTGAAGACGATAACGGGCTTAGCTTCCGGTGCCATTATCTACGGTCTGGACTTCCGCCCGGTCAACGGACAATTGTACGCCCTGGGCAGCAACAGTCAGGTTTATACCCTCAACACCTCGTCGGGGGCGGCTACGGCGGTAGGAACACCATTTACACCGGCTCTGTCGGGCGTTGACTTTGGGTTCGACTTTAACCCCACCGTCGACCGGATTCGGGTGGTGAGCAACACGGGCCAGAACCTGCGGCTGAACCCCGACAACGGCACCGTGGCGGCAACAGATGGCAACATCACACCGGGCAGTGCTGCGGTTACGGGGTCGGCTTATACGAACAACTTTGCCGGAGCCACCACTACGGTTCTGTACAATATCGACAACAGCACGGGGCAACTGGTTCGTCAGGACCCACCCAACAATGGTACGCTGGTAAACGTAGGCCCATTGGGTGTTAGTTTTGAAGGCGGCAACGGATTCGACATCACCGGTACGACAAACACAGCCTACGCGCTGCTCCGCCTGTCGCGGTTATCGAATCAGCCGGGTCAGTCGAAAATTTACCGCATCGACCTCAATACGGGTGCCGCTACTGCCGTATCTGACTTCCCCAAAGCGGTACAGGCAATGACCGTCGGGCTGGGTTTCTAAGCTTATTCTGTCACACCATGCAAACGGCCCCGGAACATCACTGTTCCGGGGCCGTTCAGTTCGCAAGACTGCCTGCAATCCCACTGATAGTCACAAACTTGTCTTAGAATAAGGTACAGATTTCTCTCAGTTATCAAACACTGATTTACCGGCTTACCCCTTTGATAATTCCGTGGCCCGTACTTGTGCCGCTTTGATGCCTGCAACCAGCGTTTCGGAGAGTGAACCGGCCTCAAATTCGCGGAGGGCCGCTTCGGTGGTTCCCCCTTTTGAGGCTACGGCTTTGATCAGTTCGTCTAAAGATTTGTCGGCGGAGTTGATGAGGTGATATGAACCGAGCATGGTCTGCTTCACCAAAAGACCCGACACGGCATCGTCGAAACCCATCTGCCGACCGGCTTCCACCATTGCTTTGACGACGTAATAAAAATAAGCCGGACCGCTGCCACTCAGGGCCGTAACGGCATCGAGCATGGCTTCATCTTCCAGAAAAATGGACCGGCCGGTGGCGTTAATCAGGTTCTCGACCCGGCGCAGGTTCGCCAAATCCACTTCTTTTGCCGCCGTGAAACCGGTAATGCCCATACCGAGCATGGCGGGCGTATTGGGCATGGCCCGCACCACGAGTTTATGGTTCAGCCGCTCCTGAATTTGCGCCATCGGAATACCCGCCATGATGGACAGCACCACCTGCGTCGGGCGAATAACACGGCTCAGTTCGTCGTAAACACTGTTGAAATCCTGCGGTTTCACGGACAGAATAATCAAATCGACTTCGGACACGCGCGGGCCGATGGTATCGACAACGACGCCGGCTTTTTCGATTTTCAGAGCTTCGGAGCGTTCGGCACTCTTTTCGATCAGGAGCAGATTATCTTTTTTGACCAGATCGTACTGCAGAAACGATTTAGCAAAGGCCATGCCCATGTTGCCGCAGCCAACAATAGCGATTTTCATACGGGTAAGGTGTGAGGTGAGGTTCCAACGATAAAGGCAGGCCCGGTGGACCTGCCTTTATCGTTGGAGTAACTATGATTAGATGACTCGATTAATTACCGCTCGTCTTGAGTACTTCTTCCAATTTCTGCTCCAGGGCATCGCCCCGCAGGTTTTTGGCAATGATCTTCCCTTCCTTATCGATCAGAAATGTTTGCGGAATGGCCTGCACACCGTACTGCTGTGCGGCTGCTGACTGCCAGTATTTCAGGTCCGAGACGTGCGTCCAGGTCAGGTGGTCGTTGTTGATGGCTTTTACCCAGTTGGCCTTGCTCTGATCAAGCGAGACGCTGTAGATAGCAAAGCCCTTCTCTTTGAACTTGTTGTACATCCGCACCACGTTCGGATTCTCGTTCCGGCAGGGACCGCACCACGAGGCCCAAAAGTCGATCAGCACGTATTTGCCCCGCAACGACGACAAGGGCACGGCCTTACCCGTTGTGTCGTTCAGCGCGATCTCGGGGGCTTCGGAACCAACCATCACCCCCCGAATCCGGGCGATGTTGCCAATAAAGGATTTAGCCTGTAAACTGGTCGGGTTCTCTTTCTCGAACCGGCGGGCCAGCGAATCCAGCGTCGGGAAATCGTTTTCGACGTTCAGGAAGTTGGTCGCAAACAGAGCCGCCAATGACGTACCCATGCCCGGCAGCAAGGCTTTTACTTTATTGACCATTACTTTTTCGGCTGATTCGTAGTCCCGCTGAACGGCTTCCATCTTCTTCTGATCTTTCTTCTGCGTCGCGTCCGTGTACTGTTTGTTCCAGTCGGCAACGCGGGCGTCCATGTCCGTCTTCATGGCGAACAACTGCTGGTAGTCGTCCATATTTTTGGAACCTGTCACCACCGCCGTGCCTTTTTTACCCGTTTTCAGGTCCGTCGCAAACCCATCGGCCACCACGTTGAGCGTTTCGCCCCCTTCCAGCAGCAGGGCCATGCGCTGCGCGTTAGCGATGTTGAGCAGAAAAACTCCCCCACCCGCCGGGATTTGGCTCCTCAGGGTAAATGTGTTGTCCTTTTTTATATCCGCCGAATCAATCCGTCGGGCGGGCTGTCCGTTGGTTTCTAAGTAGATCCGTTCGCCCGCGCCAATCGTTTTTACTTTTCCGGTAATGGTGACCGGCTTCGCGGCCGGGGTTTGTGCCCAGGCCGACAGACTAAGCAGGCCGCACAGGACCAGCAACACGCTCATTTTTTTCATCGCTCAGGATAGTTGTTTTAAGATCAGTTCGTTAACCAGCTTGGGGTCTGCCGAACCTTTCGATTTTTTCATGACTTCACCCACGAACAGACCAAGCAGGTTTTTCTTGCCCTTTTGGTACTGCTGCACCTTGTCCGGCCAGGCCGTCAATACCTCTTCTACCAACGTTTGCAGGGCATCCGTATTGCGGTTCTGAAGCAGGTTCGCGCCGGTAGCCAGGACCAACGGCGTCGCATCGGGCTGATCGACCAACAGCAAAAACACCTGCTGAGCCGCCGATTGGCTGATATCTCCCCCGGCAATGAGGTTCACTAAGGCAGCCAGTTGACCGGCCGAAACCGGGAACTGCCGGTCGCGCATTGTTTTCTCCGTTAACTGACCCTTTACCGGACCCATTACCCAGTTCGACGCCTGTTTGTAATGCGTTGTTTCGCGGCAAACGGCTTCGTAGAAGTCTGCCAATTCGCGGGCATCGGTCAGCAAAGCGGCATCGTAATCGGGCAGGCCGTAATGGGTAGTGAATTTTTGGTACAGGTCCCTGGGTAAAGACGGCATTTCGGCCCGGATCTGCTCCAGCCACGCATCCGAAATCATAACCGGCGCGAGGTCAGGATCGGGGAAATAGCGGTAATCGTTCATGGTTTCCTTTTCCCGCATCCCCACCGTCCGGCCCGTCTCCACGTCGAACGAGCGGGTTTCCTGAATAATCCGGCCACCGCTGTCCAACAAACCGACCTGCCGCAGAAACTCGGCCTCGACCGCCCGCTGTACATTCCGAATCGAGTTCATGTTCTTGACCTCAACCTTCGTACCCAATGCGGCCGCGCCGTGGGGACGGATGGAAATGTTCACGTCGCATCGCAGCGACCCTTCCTCCATATTACCGTCGCAAATGTCGAGGTAGCGCACCAATCGCCGTACTTCGGTCAGAAACTGCCCGGCTTCCTCCGCCGAACGCAGCACCGGATCAGTTACCATCTCGATCAGTGGTGTACCGGCGCGGTTATAGTCCAGACGTGTTACCGGCTCGTTTCCCTCATGGATGGATTTACCGGCATCTTCTTCCAGGTGAATATGATGAATCTGAACAATACGCTCGATGGAATGCCCCGTTGCATCTTTAAGACTGACCGGGATACTGCCGCCAACGCAAATCGGGCCTTTATCCTGCGACAGTTGATAGCCCTTGGGCAGATCGGGATAGAAGTAATTTTTGCGGGCGAAGATGTTGTGCCGCGTGATAGTGGAGCCGCAGGCCAGCCCCATTCGAACGGCAAATTCTACCGCCCGGCGATTGATTTTAGGCAGTGTACCGGGGTGGGCCAGGGTAATGACGCTGATATTGGTGTTCGGGTCGGCACCGAAGCGATTGGCGTCGGCCGCGAATAGCTTGCTTTCGGTCTGCAACTGGCAGTGAACCTCCAGCCCGATCACCAGTTCGTACCGGACCGCAGCCGGTCGACCGGACCGATCAGTCGAAGACGTTTCCGACGAAAAAGGGGCATTTGCTACCATAGTGCTGTGTTCCTAAGCCAGAAAAGGCCGAGCAAAGATAGCCCAAAAACCCTGACGCACAGGACCGGGGTTCTAAATCACGTTGAGCCGGTACTTCAGATAGGTCTGTGCCAGCAGGGCTATTTTCTGCGAATCGGGCACCCGAATACGCTCCTGCTGGATGCGCGAAGCTGGTAACTGTTTGATCTTACTGAACAGCGTCAGGTAGTAGGTATAGGCTAAGTAAACACCCATCCGGGCACCACGCGGCAGGTTCATAATGCCGATCAGTGCTTCGTCGAAATCCTGCTGAATGTCGGACTCGATGAGGTCTTTGGCATCGTGGGAGAAATCGTTGAAGTCTACACCGGGAAAATACGTCCGGCCCCGGTCCTGAAAATCACTCTTCAGATCGCGCAGAAAATTTACTTTCTGAAAGGCTGACCCCAGCTTGCGTGCCGATTCTTTCAGCCGGTCGTACATCACACAATCGCCTTCGCAGAACACCCGAAGGCACATCAGCCCGACCACCTCAGCCGAGCCGTAAATGTACTCGCTGTACCCCTCAGCGTCGTAGTCCTGAATGTACAGATCCATTTCCATGCTGTGCAGGAACGATTCGATCAGCGGGTAGTCGATCTTGTACTGATTGACGACCAACTGAAACGAGTGGAGAATGGGGTTCAGGCTGATGCCTTCTTCAATGGCCTGATAGGTGTCGTGTTTGAACCGGGCGAGCAGCGTTTTTTTATCGTAGTCATGGAAGGTATCCACAATCTCATCGGCATAGCGGACAAATCCGTAAATGGCGTAGATGGGCAGGTGAAACTTTCTCTGTAACGTTTTGATTCCCAGCGTAAACGACGTGCTGTAATGTTCAGTGATTAGTTTACTGCATTTCAGTGCCGTCTGGTCAAACAATGCCATCATATCGGGTCAGGGGTGACTCATCTTCGCCCCCAACCGGGGCCGACTGTCACTACGTTAGGGTTGGTGGTAAGTTACGCAAATTCTTTAGCCACTTCGTCGGCGACCACCAATCCCGAAATCAGGGAAGGGGGCACACCCGGGCCGGGTACCGTCAGTTGACCCGTGTAGAACAGATTGTTAACTTTTTTGTTTTTGAGCGATGGCTTCAAAAAGGCAGTTTGTAACAGGGTGTTTGCCAATCCGTACGCATTGCCCTTGAAGGCGTTATAATCGGCCTTAAAATCAGCATGGGCGTAGCTGCGCTGATAGACGATGTGCTCCCGGATGGATTCGCCGACGTACGCTTCCAGCCGATCCATCACAAGGTTGAAATAACGGGCGCGGGTAGCCTCATCGTCGGTCAGGTCGGGGGCTACGGGGATGAGAATGAACAGGTTTTCGTGACCAGCAGGGGCTACGGAATTGTCTGTCTTAGAAGGAGCCGACACGTAGAACAGCGGTTTGGTAGGCCACTGCGGCTTTTCATAAATCTCCTGCGCGTGTAACGTAATGTCTTCGTCGAAAAACAGGTTGTGGTGTAGCAACTTCGGTACGCGTTTATTCACACCTAAGTAAAACAGTAGCGACGACGGGGCCATCACCCGCTTATCCCAATACGCATCGCTGTAGTTTCGCTGCTGATCGGTCAGTAGCTGCGTGTCCACATGGTTATAATCGGCACCCGCCACGACCACATCGGCCTCAAAGACGCCCTGATCCGTGAGAACACGCCGGGCTGCGTTTTGGGTAATGTCGATCTTTGTAACCGTCTGATTCAGCAGCAGTTTCACGCCTTTATCTTCTGCCAGACTGACCATCGCCCGGACGATTTCGTGCATGCCGCCCATTGGATACCATGTTCCCAACGCCATGTCCGCGTAGTTCATCAGGCTGTACATAGCCGGGGTACTGTCGGGCATGGCACCCAGAAACAGGACGGGAAACTCGATGAGTTGCAACAGCTTGGGGTCGTGGAAAAACTTGCGCGCGTGACTGGCGAAGGACTGAAATACGTCCAATCGGGTAACGTCGTAGAGCAGTTTCAGGCTCGCAAACTCGGTGATGGAGCGGCTCGGCTTCCAGACGAATTTGTTAATGCCAACGTCGTATTTGTAAGCCGCCTGCCGCAGAAACTCCGTTAGCCGTGCACCACTCCCCGGCTCCATGGACTCGAACAGAGCTACAAGTTGTGCCATGTCGGCGGGAATGTCGACAGCTTCGTCGGGACCGAATACTACTTTATAGGAAGGATCGAGCCGGACTAGGTCGTAATAATCCGATGGCTTTTTGCCGAAGCGGGCAAAATAATTCTCGAATACATCGGGCATCCAGTACCAGCTTGGCCCCATGTCGAAGGTAAATCCGGCTTCATGAAAGAGCCGCGCCCGCCCACCGGGAACGCTGTTTTTTTCAAGGAGAGTAACGTCATAGCCCTTATCGGCTAAGCTGGTGGCAGCAGCGAGGCCGGCGAATCCGGCTCCAATCACTATAACGCGTTTGGGTTGAGGCATGAACGTATGGGTACGGCGGTAGCAGGCAGTAACGGGTGCTGTGGGGTAAGTAACCGCGCTTGCCGTTGCTTGACTGTACAACGGCTTGAAAAATAAAAAAGTTAGACGCAGAGCATCTAACTTTTCGGAACCTTCCTCTTTTTTAACCAAAAACTACTCAATCAATAGCTTTTTGTCCATTCATAGACGGACGAAAGCGACATTAGTAACGGTTTACGCATTGAAGTGGGCATAAACTTTCAGTTTGTCTTTCAATTCTTTGCGGGCGATATGTATCCGGTTTTTCACGGTACCAATGGGTATGTCCAGTTTCGCAGCAATCTCGTGGTACTTGAAACCCCGGAAGTGCATCATAAATGGCGTCCGATACGTCTCATCCAGGTTGTTCACCGCCCGGGTAATATCGTCCTGCGCAAAGGTCGAGTAGGCAGTGTTGTCGGTGCTACTGTCAATCGAGTTGATATAATGCAGGTTGTCCGTTGTGTCGATGAAGGTGTTCTTACGAACCATGCGCTGGTAGTTCGTGATGAACGTATTTTTCATAATCGTATATAACCAAGCTTTCAGGTTAGTACCATCCGTGTACTTGTCGCGGTTGGTAAACGCCTTCAGGAGGGTGTCCTGTAACAGGTCGTTGGCATCTTCAACATCTTTGGTTAAGCGCAGTGCGAAAGGGCGCAGGGACTTGGATACTTTGCCAATATGATAGGTGAACTCGAGCGCTGTCATGGTTATAGGTTTTTCTCTGTTGAACCAATTTTACAAAGCTATTAAACAAAAATCCCACCAAGTTGCCCGAATTAACGGCTTCGCAATGGTCAAACTGCTCAAACTGCTCAAACACAATGTTTTAAAAGGGTATTTGTCACGGCACTGAACCAAGTACCATTAGTGGGTTAAACAAACAAGTGTGGAATTTTCCCCCCATTCTGTGGAATCACCTTTACCAGTTTTGTTTATGCAAATCTACACAAATGTTAAACAAACTTGCATAATACTTTGCAACAGATGCCAGTATATACGCGTCAACTGGTTAAACAGTTTTAATACAACCGTGTTTAAGGGCGGGGATTTCAATGATTTAAGGCCTTCTTCTCCTCGCCAACCGTTGAAACAGCCGCCAGCCGCACGTTGACAAAGACGACTGTAGATAGCCTTCCCCAGTTTCAGAGTTACTGTAGAGTGGTGGCAACCACCCGAGGAGGTACCCGTTTGGGGTTACCTCACTCCGGGCAACGCGTAAAAGAATCCGAGTGGGTCGGGGTATTGGAAAGAATAATTCAGTCGGCGGATGAGTTTATTTCCCGAAATCACCTTGAAGGGAATGGCTTCCACTGGCTCCACAAATTGGGGTAAAGCATAACTGAACTGTGCACAACTTTTCTGGTACACATCCCCCCGCGTGGGGTGCAGAGGAGCGACTACATTGTATATACCCGTCACGGCATCAGTAACGACAGCAGCGATGAGCGCAACGGCATCGTCGCGGTGGATGTAGTTTACAGGAACATGGCCACTATCCACCGTTCGACCGGCTACGTACTTACCGGGAATACGGTCGTAGCCCATCAGCCCGGCGCAACGCAGGATGGTTGTCTTTCGGGCCGGTTCCAGGCTACGGATAATCTGTTCGGCTTCCACAATTCGCCCTGCCGGACCCGTGGGCGAAGCAGACTCGGCCGGAGTTATTAACTCGTCTTCGCTGACAATTCGATTAGCCTCGGGGTAAACGGATGTCGAACTAATGTAGATTACCCATTCCACCGGGGCGTTTTGGACGGCGTTGGCGATGGCTTGCACCTGAGCCGGATGAAACGCTTCGCCCTGCGCACTAACTTTCGGGGGTATGTCGACGATGAGGATGGATGCCTGCAACAGCCCGGTGAGGTCGCCTTCGGCCTGCGGACGCAACTGAATGAGATAGGGCAGAATCTCTTTTTCGGCCAGAACCGGTAATTTTTCGGGGGTGGTCGTGCTTCCTTTTACCGTGTAGCCGGTCGCTACGAGTCGCTCGGCCAGCGGTAGCCCAAGCCAGCCGCAACCCAATACGCTAACGGTTATCGGTGTCATGAAACGAGAACTTCTTCATCCACCCAAACGCGCATCTGCTCCAACTTCATCGGACCGAATTGTGTAAGGAATGCGACATCGGCAGCATCGCGTCCGTACGCTACCGTCACCCGGTTGCCGCGCGGTTCGTACTGCGTGGCATCAAACGTATACCAGCGACCACCCACAAAAGCCTCGAACCAGGCGTGTAGGTCCATTGGTTTTAGATTATGCAGATAACCCACCACCATCCGGGCCGGGATATTAAGGCTCCGGCACAGTGAAATACCTAAATGCGTAAAATCCCGGCACACGCCCGTACGGTGTCGAAGTGTTTCCAATGCCGATGTGTTGGCGTTACTGGTGCCGTACTCGTAGCGAATGTTTTGGCGAATCCAGGCGCGGATTGCTTCGGCTTGGTCGTAACCCGGCTCGGCATCTTTTACAATCTCGGACGCCTGTTGACCAATGGCCGGATCATCGGCGGGGCAATAGCGGCTTTGGAGCAGAAAATGAAGTACATCGTCGGGCAGGTGCTCCACCGGAACGTAGGGCGCACCGGGAGTCACATCAATCGTAGGAGTCGTTTCAACAAGGGCCTGGGTGCGAATGCGGAACGCACCGGGGGCGGCAATCATGCGCTGGCAAAGGTTGCCGTATACATCGGTAAATTCGATGACCTGCACGGCCGGTTCAATGTCGTATTCTTCGCTGATAATCCACTGACTAACGCCCGAACGAGGCCGCAGCATGAGAATAATGGGGGTTTCGGCCTGTACGTCGAACCAGAGTTCGCAACCCGCGTGAAGCTTCATGAAGGGGATGGTTTAGGCCCTCAAGTTACGCACGAACAAACAATGTTCCGGCACTGCCCGTCGCGAAGAGAGCATTACCGGAACATTATTATTTATTGGCCTCCCGTAATTTACCAGACTTTTATCCGGTCTTCTTTGGGCTTGTACATTTTATCGCCTGGCTTCAGGTTGAACGCCTGATAAAAGGTATCCATGTTCGAGAGCGGACCGTTGCAACGGTACAGCCCCGGCGCGTGGGGATCGGTCAGGACCTGCTGCGCTTCGGCTTCCGGGCGGATGTTGGTCCGCCAAACCTGTGCCCACGACAAAAAAAACCGCTGATCGGGCGTGAACCCGTCAATTTTATCTTTCGACTGTCCTTGCTTGGTCTTCTTGAAGGCATCGTATGAAATAGCCAGCCCGCCCAGATCGGCCAGGTTCTCACCCAGCGTCAGTTGGCCGTTTACGTGCAGCGAGTCGAGCACTTTAAAGCCGTTGAACTGTTCTTTCACCTGATCAGCCCTCTTTTTGAAGTTATCAGCATCCATTTTCGTCCACCAATCCCGGAGTGTACCATCCGAGTCGTACTGACGGCCTGAGTCGTCGAATCCGTGCGTCATTTCGTGACCAATTACCGCGCCGATTCCCCCGTAGTTAATGGCATCGTCAGCTTCGTAATCGTAGAACGGGAACTGAAGAATCGCAGCCGGAAACGCAATTTCGTTGTTAACCGGGTTGTAATAAGCGTTTACCGTTGGCGGGGTCATGCCCCATTCGGTTTTATCGACGGGTTTACCCAGCCGATTCACCATGTAGTTGTACGACCATTTACCGGCACTTTTCACATTGCCGTAAAAATCATCACGGGCAATACTCACGCCGTCGTAGCTTTTCCACTTGTCGGGATAGCCGATCTTCCGTTTAAACGCCACTAATTTATTTAATGCCCGTTTTTTGGTATCCTCACTCATCCAGTCGAGGTTTTTGATGTGTTCTTTGTACGACGCTTCCAGGTTGTCTACGAGCGTCATCATGCGCTGTTTGGCTTCGGGCTTAAAGTAGTTCTGCACGTACAGTTGCCCCAGCAGATCGCCCAACTGCCGGTCGATCAAACCGCTTACCTGCTGCCAGCGTGGGGTTTGTTCTTTCTGTCCGCTCAGCACTTTATTGAACGAAAACGCCTGTTTTACAAAGGCATCGCTCAGGTACGGAGCCGCTCCCCGCAAAATATTCCAGCGCATGTATGTTTTCAGGTCCTCAATGGGCGTGGCGGCAAACAGGCTGTCGAGCGAACGATAAAACGCCGGATTCTGCACCATTACTGTATCCTGATTCTTGACGCCAAACTGATCCATCTGCGCCTTCCAGCTACCGCCCGCCCGGTCGATGTTGGGCGTTTGCTTCGTAAAATCAGCCGTCGTCAATTTATTATACGTCTTGTACGGATCGCGCATCTCCACGCGGGACATCTGCGCTTTGGCCAAGGATGTTTCCAGGCGCAAAATCAAATCGGCATTTTGCGAGGCACGGGTTGGCTCCTCGCCGATCAGGCCAAACATTTTGGTGATATTATCGCGGTGCGCGTCCCGAATGGTCAGGCTGCGTTTGTCGTTTTTGAGGTAGTATTCCCGGTCGGGCAGGCTAATTCCTCCCTGCGAAAACTGCGGCAAATACTTACTAACGTTTTTGCGATCCTGCCCCACCGAAAAGCCGAACAGCATCCCGTTTCCCTGCGTCCGCTGATGGGCCATCTCGTTGAGCAGTTCCGTTTTATTGCTGAGCTTTTCGATCCGGGCCAGTTCGGGCTTGATGGGATCGAAGCCGCGCTTTTCGATGGCCAGGCTGTCCATACCGCTCTGGTAAAAATCGCCGACCATTTGATACAGACGCCCTTTCGTCGTTTTTTTGGTAGCGTCCTCCAGTAGCATTTTCATGGCGTCGAGACTCTTATCCCGCAGTTCATTGAAGCTGCCCCAACTGGTTTTCGACGCCGGAATTGGGTTGCTTTTCAGCCAGTTGCCGTTCGCGTACTGGTAAAAATTATCGCCCGGCCGAACGTTCAGATCCATGTTCTGCGGATCAATAAACTTAATCTTTGGCGCGGGGGTACCGGTAGTTTTCCGGGCCGATGCGGTTACCCTCCCTTTGGGTGGTGTGGCCGCTAACAACCCGACGGTTAGCGTAACGGCCGATAACCAGATGACAGAATTCTTCATGATTGCGATGAATTGGGTTAACGAAAAATAAATAGACCACAAAGCTAACCGAACGACCGGAAATCGTTGCTTTTCGGGTTATTCTCCCAAATAAAAACCCGTTGGGCAAACCAAAATGATTTGCCCAACGGGTTTTAGCAGCAAGCGGTTGTTCCTTACTTCATGGCCGACTGATACTCCTTTACGTACGTACCGGTTTTGAACTGATCGAACGGTTCTTTTTTGAAATTATCACTGGCAAAATAGGTCGCGATCTGGTGAAATATTTCCGGCTTCAGATAGCCCGGTATGGGCTGAATCATTTCAAATTTCTCGTTTAGAAACACGGTCGTCGGATAGCTCATCTTGTTGTTGAGCAAACCGGCCGCTAATTCGTGCGCACTACCGAGGCTTTTAAACGTCCGGTCGCCTAATTTAATGTCTTCCTTCTGCTCGGCATTCAACTTCACGGCGTAGTAATGCTCATTCACAAAGTCGACGATCACCGGGTTCTTAAATGTCTCGCGGTCCATTACTTTACACCAGCCGCACCAGTCCGTGTACACGTCGATTACGAATTTTTTGGGCACCTTCTGATTCAGGGCGTAAGCCTCCTGAATGGTGAGCCATTTTATAGTTTTCGGTTCAGGAGCGGCCCCGGTCAGCACCGGACGAAAGGCAACCAACGCCGTGAACAGGGCGCTAATGAGTAACAGAGTAACGGAGCGATACATCATGAAATGGGCTAAACTGTTCTGCGTACGAACTTGACCGGTCACACCGGTACGTGTGCATGTATGAGCTCAAAAATTAGGCCAGAGAACTCTTCCTGATCAACATGCAAAGATAAGGACCTATTAAGCGATAAGCTTTATAGACAACTAATTAGCCAAAAAATACCAAATAAGCGAAAGTTGTTAACATTCCACTGTGGATAAGTGGAGGTTGTCAACAATGTAGCGATGCGATCATCGGTCTATTCGAGTAGTATACTTGTCAACCATCTCGTCAGGATGAACCTCCAGCACATTGGCTAACACCAACAAAACCAGCGTTCGGGAGGCAATTTTCCGGGGGATATTGGCCATCGACGCAAACAGATCGACAGTGATCGTTTTGTTCTCGTCGAGGTGGTGCATCAGGGCGCGCTCCTTGTCGCCGTAGGTAAAGCGGACATTACGCTCCGCCCGTTCGCCCTTCAGGATTTCCCGAACCTCCTTACTGGCCTGCACCGATTTATCGGCCACACGCACATAGGCTTTCTTGTTTTCGGGGTCGTTCAGATCGGGAATGATGTAATGCGGGCGGGTGGGGCTTCGCGGAATGCGCAACATCAGCACGTCGCGCTCGTTGGGCAGCGGAATGCGTTCGATGAAATACGAAATCGCGGGGAAGCAAAATTTGTTGATCGCCCGAACGAGCAGGTACTCGTCTTCGTCGGCGTATTTAAGACCGGGGACGGTCTTATCGTCGGCGACACCGATCAGCAGGCGACCGCCGTCAGTGTTTGCGAAGGCAACGATTTCCCGAATAATTTTCTCGGGATGCGTCGTCTTCAATTTAAATTCCAGATACCGGCCTTCTCCCTGTCTGACCAGGTCCCGGAGCGCTTTGAATTCCATGATTGCCCTACCCATCGTGTTGAGTATTGACCACGTCTAAATGTAAAGCAAACCCCTGAATAAACAAGCGGAATACCCATTATTTTATTAGCAGGTAAAACGCCGGTCGCCTATCTTTGAACGAGCTGATACGTCAACTTTTTGGCTAAACGGGTCGTTACAAGACCGGAATAGCACCTAAATAGTGTACGTTAACTAACAAAAAAATGGGGGTAGATATTGCATTAGTGCTGGTTACGCTTGTCGGCATGGAAGGCATTGCCTGGTTCACGCACAAATACGTTATGCACGGCTTTATGTGGAACTGGCACCACTCGCACCACAACCATCACAAAGGGTTTCTGGAGGTAAACGATTTGTTCAGCGTGGTGTTTGGCGTGGCCGCAACCGTTACCATTATGGTTGGCATGAACGTGGCGTCGCTGTGGTTTCTGGCACCCATGGGCATTGGCATCAGCCTCTACGGCATCTTTTATTTTGTCTTCCACGACATCATTGTACACCGCCGGATTCGGATTAAATTCTCGACCAAAAACCAGTATCTGCAGCGCATTACCCGGGCGCATTACGTGCATCACCGGGTTCACGAACGCGATGGTGCCGAGGCCTTTGGTTTTCTGTACGCTCCCCCGAAATACGAGAAAACGGACGCCGGGCAAAAACGCACCGCCGAGAACGCCTGACAACTGTACTACCCATGACCCCATCCAGCCGCTTACCTGCTCAGCCGAACCACACCGATAGACCGGCCACCCGCACCGAACAATTACACCGGCTCCAAACCGAAGTGTTCGACATTTGCGTCATCGGCGCGGGTGCATCGGGGGCGGGCTGTGCGCTGGATGCGGCTGCGCGGGGCCTGAAGACAGCCCTGATTGACATGGATGATTTTGGGGCAGCCACATCAGGTACGTCGACCAAGCTGGTTCACGGGGGGGTTCGGTATCTGGAACAGGCGTTTAAAACGTTCGATGTCAAGCAGCTTTCCTTAGTCCGCAAGGCCCTGCACGAACGGAAAACGCTGTTGCATATCGCTCCGCATCTGGCTCATCCGCTGGCCCTGCTCACGCCCTGTTTCAACTGGTTCGAGGGTGCCTATTTTACCATCGGCCTTAAACTGTACGACTGGCTGGCCGGTACCCGTCAATTAGAACCGAGCCGCTGGCTTACCCGTGACCAAGCCGTTGCCGAGTTTCCCGCTTTCGATGGGAACCGGCTGCATAGTGCCGTGATGTACTACGATGGACAGTTCGACGATGTCCGGCTTAACCTGGCGTTGGTGCAAACGGCCAGCGAACGGGGGGCCGTAACGGTAAACCACAGCCGCGCCGAAAGCTTTGTGCGCGATGAGCAGGGCCGTTTACAGGGCGTTGAGGTAGTGGATAATCTGACCGGCAACCGCTATACTGTCCGGGCGAAGGTGATCGTGAATGCTACGGGTACCCGGGCGGATTTTCTGCGGCAATCGGCGGATAATACCCGGCAGCACCGGATGCGGGCCAGTAAGGGTGCCCATGTGGTGCTGCGGGCGGATGCCATGACCCCGTCGAAAGCGGCTCTGCTGGTGCCCAAAACCGCCGATGGACGGGTACTTTTTGCCATTCCGTGGCGCAGTCACTGGCTCATCGGTACCACCGACACCGAAGCCGACCCCACCGACGTGCCGATGCTCCAACCGGACGAAGCGGAATACCTTACGAAACACGTCAGTAATTATTTAAAAATACCCCTCTCCATTGAGCAGGTAACGGGCGGGTTTGCCGGATTACGACCATTGCTCCAGGCAGACCCACAGGCCAGCAGCAAGAGTTTAGTGCGCGACCATGAGGTAGAAATTGATCCGGCATCGGGTCTGATTAGCATCATGGGGGGCAAATGGACCACGTACCGGCTGATGGCGCAGGAAACCATCGACGCCTGCTGCCGGGTGCTGAACGTAGATACAGTCAGCCCGACCGAAACCTTGTTGCTCACCGGCGGTGATGGCTACGGCAAAACCTTTATCGAACGCTTCCGGGAAGCGAACAAACAGCTACCCACCGATGTACTAACCCATTTACTAGACACCTACGGGACCAATGCCGAAGCTATTGTGAAACTCTTCCGCAAAGAGCCTACATACAGCGAACGATTGGTACAGGGCCACCCCTTCACAAAAGCCGAAGTTATCTACGCCGTACGGGTCGAACGGGCACAGACCATTGCCGACGTGCTGATGCGCCGAATTCGGCTGGGGTTAGTCGATTGGGAGGCCGCGTTGACGGCCTTGCCTGTGGTGACCGAAATCATGGAATACGAACTCGACTGGCCGACGGAGAAGGCGGTACAGGCCGAAGCCGACTTTCGGGCGCACCTCAATCTGTTGATGGAAAATGTCGGCATAGCGACGGTGTCGGCCATAAAAAAGGCGTAGCCGACCGACTACGCTCTTTTAGGCATCTATGGACTTTCGGTCCGAACCCTAATATTCGTCTTCGTTGAAGAAGAAGTCATCTTTGGTTGGATAATCCGGCCAAATCTCTTCGATACTCTCGTAGGGCTGCCCATCGTCTTCGAGTTCCTGCAGGTTCTCAACAACTTCGAGGGGTGCTCCTGAGCGAATGGAGAAGTCAATCAATTCATCTTTGGTGGCTGGCCAGGGGGCATCTTCCAGATACGACGCCAATTCAAGGGTCCAATACATAGTCCGTTCCGTGTTTGGTTGCTAAATTTTAATGAGGCTGCAAAAGTAAAAGTTTTCAACTATCCAACACGCAATCGCCAGAAATCTCTATTTATGACAAGTATGGGGCGGATATTGGCAATAACGGAACGATCTGCGATTTGTTCAACTTTCGGCGCGATAACTTATTTTTTACTGATTGTCAAGCCGTTACTCCAATGACTGTTGAAGTCTGCGCCTACTCCCTAACCGCCTGCCTGACAGCACAACAGGCCGGTGCCACTCGTATCGAACTATGCGCCGGACTCCCCGAAGGCGGCACCACCCCCAGCGGGGGTCTGATTCAACTCGCCCGGCAACACCTGACCATCCCGCTTTACGTAATGATTCGTCCGCGCGGGGGTGATTTTCTGTATTCTGATCCTGAACTTGACGTGATGCGGGCCGACATTACCATGGCCAGACAACTCGGTGCCGACGGGCTGGTATTCGGCATCCTGAACGCGGACGGTACCGTAAACGAACCACAGACCCGCAAACTGATCGAGTTGGCCCATCCACTCCCGGTAACCTTTCACCGCGCCTTCGATCTTACCCGTGACCCGTATGAAGCCCTGGAAGCTATTATCCGCACCGGGGCCGTTCGGATACTGACATCCGGGCAGCAGGCAACCGTACGTGATGGAGTACCCCTGCTGCGGGAACTGGTGCAGCAGACAAACGGACGCATCGAACTGATGGCTGGGGCCGGGGTGAACGCACAAAACGCCGGTCTCCTGCGGGAAACCGGCGTCGACGCGCTGCATCTAAGCGGCAAAACGAGTTATGACAGCCCGATGACATTCCGGCGGGCGACGGTACCGATGGCCTCGGCGGTAGTTGGCGAATACGAACGAATCGAAGCCAGTGCCGATGCGATACAGGCGGTGGTTAGCCGGGTGAACGAGTCCTACCAGAAAATGCCGTAAAGAATAGTTACCAGCGTTAGAATCACACCCGCTCCGATGGCAAAACTCGGGGCCACTTTAAACATACCCGAGTCAATGGCTAACCCTTTGAGACTTGGTTTCTGCATCCCCAAAATAAACATCACCGTAACGCAGATGAGGAACACAAAGCCCATTGTGTCGAGGAAGGGAATGGTATAAACGCCGGTGGCACTTTTGACGGCAAAACCGGACGGAGCCAAAAACGACAGATCGACCAGATCGGGCAGCAGAAATTTAAAGAACAGCGACAGCAGGAAGCCGCCCACAATGGCAAACATGGCTCCCGCCGAATTGGTCTTTTTCCAGAAGAAACCCATGATAAAGGCGGCAAATACGCCTGGTGATACCAGACCGGTCATCTCCTGAATGAACTGAAAACCCCCTTTTTTGTCGATGCCCAGAAACGGCGAAATGATAATGGCCAGCACCATCGCCACCAGAATAGCCACCTGGCCTACGTTCACCAAATGCTTTTCGCTGGCCTCCGGCCGGATGTATTTCCGGTAAATATCGAGCGTGAAAATAGTCGAGATGGAGTTGGCTTTTCCGGCGAGCGACGCCACAACGGCGGCCGTCAAGGCAGCAAATGACAGCCCTTTCAACCCGGCGGGCAGCAGATTCAGCAGTACGGGATAGGCATGGTCCTTATTCACCTCGCCGGATGCATCGAGCATTTCTTTCTGAAAATACCCCTTCTGATACAGCGTGTAAGCCGCAATGCCGGGCAGCACGACAATCACCGGCATCAGCAGTTTCAACCCGGCGGCAAAAAGGATACCGGCGCGGGCTGTTTTCAGGTCAGCACCGAGGGCCCGTTGGGTAATGTACTGATTACAACCCCAATAGTTCAGGTTTACGATCCACATACCGCCAATCAGCACCGTCAGGCCGGGCAGGGATGAATAAAAGGGACTGCTTTTATCAAAAATCATGTGAAAGTGATCCGCCGACTGATCCAACATCAGGCTAAAGCCAGGCAGCACACCCGTCGTCCCGTTCTGCTCCGACACTAAGTTGATGGCCAGGTAAGTGGTAGCCAAACCGCCCAGAATCAGAAAAAACACCTGAATTACGTCGGTGAAGCCGATTACCTTCATGCCACCGATGGTGATGATGAAAGCAAAAATGGCCAGCCCGATCATACAGGTGGTGAACCCAATGCCGGAGATAGTCGAAACGGCGAGGGCACCCAAGAACAGAATCGATGTCAGGTTAACCACTATATATAGGAACAGCCAGAAAATGGCCATAATCATGGCAACCGTGTTGTTGTACCGCTGCGTCAGGAATTGGGGCATCGTAAAAATGCGGTTCTTGAGGTAAATCGGCATGAAAAACACCGCCACCACGATCAGCGTAGCGGCTGCCATCCACTCGTAGGTAGCAATGGCAAGGCCCATCGCGAAGCCATCGCCGGAAGCCCCGATAAACTGTTCAGCGGAGATGTTGGACGCAATCAGCGACGAGCCAATGGCCCACCATGTGAGCGACCCTTCGGCCAGAAAGAAGTCATTGGAGGAGGCAACTTTGGACTTTTTGCGCTGGTAAATCCAGTATCCGTAGCTGGCGACGATAATGAAATAAGTGAAGAATACGGCGTAATCGAGGGTTTGCAATCGTTGCATGATGGATCAGCAGGTCAAAAGTAAGTAGTCAGGAATAGGTATTAATTGGGATAATTCAGGGGCGAAAGATAAGCATTTAGGGACACCTACAGTCGAAAAAACTGTATGCTACAGAACAACAGTCCGGTTACCGTAGATAAACACGCGATCGTTAAAAACCAGACTGAGTGCCTGAGACAATACAGATTTCTCGATTTCCCGACCCTCCACGGCCATGTCAGCCGCCGTCCGCCGGTGATCGACGGCTTTCACGTTTTGGGCAATGATCGGTCCCTCATCCAGATCATTGTTTACAAAGTGAGCGGTAGCTCCAATGATTTTAACACCCCGTTCGTACGCCTGCCGGTACGGATTGGCTCCTACGAAAGCGGGCAGAAACGAGTGGTGAATGTTAATAATCCGGTTGTTGTAGTGTTGCACAAACGCCGGTGTCAGTACCCGCATGTACTTGGCCAGCACTACATATTCAGGCTGATAAATGGCCAGCGTCCGTAACAAAGCGGCCTCGTGTTCCTCCCGGGTTTTATGTTCATGCGTGATGTAGTGGAACGGAATACCAAACTTGCTCACCAACGGTTGCAACACATTGTGGTTACTGACCACCGCCAGAATGTCGGCATCCAATTCGTCAAAAGCATACCGGAGCAACAACTCGCCGAGACAGTGGTGTTCTTTGGTAACGAGCACAACCACGTTTTTCTTCTTGCGGGGATTAAGCCGAAACGTAATACCAGCCCTGTCGTCGGCGGTGGCGGGCAATGTCGTTCGGAGTTCAGTCAGGAGCGCGTCAGCATCGAACGCGCCCGGCGGTTCCTTCGCCTGGCCCGTCCCGACCGCTTTCGGGCCGACCTCAAATTCGGTGCGCATAAAGAACCTGCCTGACGGGCTGACGTACTCGTCATTACGAATAATATTCAGGTGATGCCGGTAGAGAACGCCCGTCACATGAAAGATGAGACCTGCGGCATCGGGACCATCCATGAGCAGAATATGTCGGACAGAATCAGTCATGAACGGCTAAAATCAAGTTTTTAAGAAATCGGCTAAAAGTAGTAAAAGGCCGGGGTTAATTGCTTTTCTTTGGGCGTTAACCCACATTTCTATGCTAAATCGTCGTCGTTTTTTATCATTGGGTGCCGTAGCCAGCCTGTCTCCGCTGGTCGGTTTTGCCGAAGCACAAAGCCCGTTACTCCAATCCCCGCTGGCAACCGGTCCGCTCGTCATCTCAACCTGGAAACAGGAAAAAGCGAACGAAGCGGCTATGGCGGTGCTGGCCAAAGGCGGGCGGGCACTCGATGCCGTTGAAGCGGGCGTACGCATTCCCGAAGCCGACCCCAACGATACCAGCGTGGGTTATGGTGGCCTGCCGGACCGCGACGGGCACGTTACGCTCGATGCCTGCATCATGGACGAGAAGGGCAACGCCGGTTCGGTTACGTTTCTGGAACACATTATGCACCCGATTTCTGTGGCGCGGGCGGTGATGGAAAAAACGCCACACGTAATGCTGACGGGAGCCGGAGCACTCGAATTCGCGCTGGCACAGGGTTTCAAAAAAGAGAATCTGCTCACCAAATCGTCGGAGCAGGCGTGGCGGACCTGGCTCAAAACAGCGCAGTACAAACCCATCGTTAATATAGAACGGCACGACACCATCGGGATGCTGACCATCGACGCCAAAGGCGATCTGTCCGGGGCCTGCACCACCAGCGGATTGGCTTACAAAATGCATGGCCGCGTCGGTGATTCGCCCATTATCGGGGGTGGGGTGTTTGTCGATAACGAGATTGGCGGGGCCTGCGCTACGGGTCTGGGTGAGTTGGTGATGCGTACCTGCGGCTCGTTTCTGGTGGTCGAACTGATGCGGCAGGGCCGTACTCCACAAGAGGCCTGCGAAGAAGCCGTTCGGCGCATCACGGCGAAACAGGACTATAAAGACGTGCAGGTTGGTTTTCTGGCCATTAACAAAAAGGGGGAGCACGGAGCCTTCAGCGTGCAGTCCGGTTTCAGTTATACCGTCTACCATCAGAACCAGAATCGGGTGCTGGAAGCAAAATCATTCGTTAAATAAGTACGCGCCGGGCTTTTTTCAAAGACAAGCCGGGCAGAAGCTGGTTATTACAAAACGGTCCTGAGAAGTGACCGCGAACTCCCTAAACACACAAGCCTTGGACTCTTTATTTTCAACGTCGAAACGGAAACTCTTGCTGGAAGTCGCCTGGGAGGTTTGCAATCAGGTGGGCGGTATCTACACGGTTATTCGCTCCAAGGTACCGGCGATGGTCGAAAAATGGGACGATGATTACGCCCTGATTGGGCCTTATTTTCCGCAGAAAGCAGCCGCCGAATTTGAACCCATCACGGAGCCCGACGAAACCGAATTGGGCCAGACGGTTCGCAAAATGCGCCAATTGGGCTACGGCGTCGAGTATGGTTACTGGCTCGTGACGGGCCGCCCCAAAGTAATTCTGTTTAACATCGGCAGTCTGATGCCGGAGATCAACGCGCTGAAAGCGGGGCTGTGGGAGCGTTTTCAATTATCCACCCTCGGCGTCGAAGACTTAGTAAATCAGACACTGGCTTTCGGCGAGATGGTGCGCGTGTTTATGACGCTGCTCGCCGAAGATCATTCCCGTCGGATTGACCTGGTTGGCCATTTTCACGAGTGGATGGCCAGCAGCGGCCTGCCGGACCTGCGCCGGGACAACGTAAAAATTGCGACTGTCTTTACCACCCACGCCACCATGCTGGGGCGGTATCTGGCCCAAAACGAAGAAGGATTTTACGGGAAGCTACCCTTTTTCAACTGGCAGCGCGAAGCCCGGCATTACGGCATCGAAGCGCAGGCGACCATCGAACGGTTAGCCGCCCAGCAGGCCCATGTGTTCACGACCGTCAGCGACGTAACGGCGCGGGAGTGTGAAGTATTTCTGGGCCGTAATGCGGATTTGGTATTGCCCAACGGCCTGAATATTACCCGCTTTGCCGCGACGCACGAATTTCAGAACCTGCACGTACAGTACAAGCAGAAAATTCACGAATTTGTGATGGGTCACTTTTTTCAGAGTTACTCCTTCGATCTCGATAAAACGCTGTATTTCTTCACCTCCGGCCGGTTCGAGTTTACCAACAAAGGCTACGACGTTACGCTGGAAGCCCTCGCCCGACTGAACCGGCGGATGCGCGAGGCCAACATGGACACAACGGTGGTGATGTTTATGGTGACCAAGCAGCCCTACACATCCATGAACCCCGACGTGCTGCACTCGCGGGCGTTACTAAACGAGATTCAGGAAACCTGCGAAAGCATCGAGAAACAGGTGGGCGAACGGCTCTTTCAGGCGGCTGCGTCCAGCAATGACATTACCCTGCCCGACCTCAATAAATTCGTGGATGAATACTGGCGGCTCCGGCTCCGGCGGACGGTGCAAAGCTGGAAAACCAAGCAATTGCCCCGCTACGTAACCCATGACCTCGTCCAACCCGACGACATGACGCGGTTTATTGAACGGGCCAACTTAGTGAACAATGAGTACGACCGCGTCAAGATCGTGTATCACCCCGATTTCATTGCCTCCACCAATCCACTTTTCGGGCTGGATTACAGTCAGTTTGTGCGGGGTTGCCACCTTGGTGTGTTTCCGAGTTATTACGAACCGTGGGGCTATACACCGTTGGAGTGCGTGGTGCGGGGTATTCCGACCGTCACGAGCGATCAGTCGGGTTTCGGTGATTTCATCATGCAGATCATGCGCGACTACGAAAACCGGGGCATCTACGTCATCAACCGCCGGACGCAGACCTTCGACGAAGCGTCTGACCAGTTGGCCAACATCCTGTTCCGGTTTGTGCGCATGACCCTTCGCGACCGGATCGCGATGCGAAACCGCGTCGAGAGCATCGCCGAAGTATTCGACTGGAGTAACCTGCGCTCCTACTACGACACCGCCCACGATCTGGCCCTGAAGCGGAAAAAGCCGTAGTGAATGGCATTATCAAGCTAATGATAAAGCTCACGTACCGAAACAAGTCGCATAAAATCTGGCTGCAATTAGCTACGTTTGGTCAACTACTGACCACCGTACCGAATGCCTAAGATTTACGAATATTTGGGATATGTATTTTTGATTTATACGGACGATCACCCCCCCGATTCACGTTCATGTACAACATGGTGAATACCAGGCAAAGGTGGAGTTACTATATGACAGTGGGTTGCTGACTGTCAGGCTCACCAAGGTCAAAGGGGAGAAATTGTTGACGGCGAAGCAACAGAAGGAAGTAGAACAGTTTGTGAAAGAATATGCAAATGAAATTGTTGAGAAATGGACGCAAATACACGTGTATCGAACAACGGTAAAGGCCGAAAAAATCAACAGAAAGTTGTAGAACGATCAATTGCCGTCTCCAATGCTGAATGGTTAAAGGACTATGTTCTGAAGATCACCTTTAACGATGATACGGAGCAGGTCGTTGATTTTGGCCCTTATCTATCGTCGCACTCACACCCCTATATCGACCCGTTTAAAGATTCTGAACAATTTAAGTCGTTTTACATTGATGGGGGAAATCTGGTTTGGGGTGCTGATTGGAACATGATATTTCCAACCTGGAAACTATACCAGGGCTACCTTGATGTGTAAAAATATTAACAACATAATCCCGCATCAAAACTTAAACCCTAAATCCAGCGAGACGACGCGGTTTTTGGAGAACAGATCACCCGCCCGCGCAACGTTGACCAAGCCCCGCTGATAGGTAAGGCCGACATTGACGGCATTCACGTTATTAAGTTTAAACTGCGCCCCGCCCCCCACTAAGAAAGCAAAGTCGCCGAAGCCATACTGCCGGTGCGTGTTGGTGGCTTCGGCGTATTTATAAAGACCGTTTCGCTCCTGATCCAATGCCCGTTCGCCTACCTTGATGTTGGCAATGCCGCCCGTTTGCACGTAGATTCTCGTTTGCGGAAACAGGTTATTGGCAAACAGCTTCACCGTAAGCGGCACCTGTAGGTATTGCAGGTTATAGACCGACTCCTGCGCCGGAGCACCCGGCGTAAACCGGTCCTGCCCAAACGTGGCCGGAATCTGGTAACCCGCCCGGAAAACCGTGTACCACAACCCCGAACTCAGCGCGTACCGGTCCTTGAAAAAGAAATAGTCGATGCTTGGCCCAACACTAAACCGCATCCCCACCCCGTTGGGTTGAAAGCCCTTGTAAATACCGGTGCCCTCGGCGGTATTGATATCCAGATTCGGGGCAAACCGCAGGCTCATCTCGATCAGGTGCGTCGGCCGTTCGTAATCGGGCAGTTCGTCGGCGGGTTGGCGTCGGTTGTCGGGTTGGGACGGATACTTTTTGCCGGTGATTTTCTCGAACCGTTTTTGCGTCTCTTTCGACAATGGGTACTGCCGGTTTTGCGCCCCCGCCGACCCGGCGAACAGCAGCAGAATCAGACCGAAGGCTGCAACTTTTTTCGTAATTTTGGACGTTTTCAAGATAGTAACGCGGCTAAGCGAATGAGAAACTGGATGGCCCTGACGGTCCTTTTTTGCGTGTTAGTAGGGAATGCCTGTACTGAAAAACGGGCCGAAATCAAGCTGCAACGGCTGGACCGGTCTTTGTTCACGGGAAAATCGCGGGAACAGATTCAGTCCTTTTTAAAGGCAAACCAGGATTTCGCCCGATTGTACTTTAACACCACTCAATTTGGTCAGGACACCGCCTTGGTCAATGCGCTGTACAACCGGGTAAACGACCCCGAACTCAACGTATTGTACCAACAGACGCAGGATGAGTTTACGGAAGCGACCGACCTCAGTAACCAGTTGGCCAGTGCGTTTGCAGCTATACAGAAAGATTTTCCGGCGTTTCGGGCACCCAAAGTCGTTACCACGTTTACCGGTTTTATGGGCCCGGACCTGCTCGTGACCGACAGTTTAGTGATTATCGGGCTGGACTACTTCGCCGGACCGAAGGCCAAATACCGCCCGCAGGGACCGGCTTATCCCAATTACATCCTGCGCCGGTACCGGAAAGACTTTATTGCCCCGGCCATCGTCTTCGCCATTTCCGACAAATTCAACGCCACAAACCGCGCCGACCAAACACTGCTGGCCGATATGGTGTATTACGGAAAGGGTTACGTATTTACCAAAGCCGTGTTACCGGGCAGCGACGGCGAACCCATCGCCGACAGTTTACTCATCGGCTACACGGACCGGCAATTGACGGATACGTATGCGTCGCAGGACTTGGTTTGGGCGCACTTTATTGACAATCAGTTGTTATATCAGCAGAACCCCGCCGTGAAACAACGTTACATGAACGAGCGGCCCTTTACGGCGGAGATCGGCCCCAAATGCCCCGGTGCCATTGGGCGCTGGCTCGGCTGGCGGATCGTCGGGCGGTACCATGACACCCACGAATCGGTTAGTATTGCCGACCTGATGCGCAACGCAGATGCCCAAAAGCTGTTTACTGAATCGGGGTATAAAGGCCAGAAAGAAGACAAGTAATGAGCGATGTTCAGGCAATAAGACCGTCGCTTTTTTGACATAGACATTAAAACACAGCATGGCAAAGCAAGGACGGAGTCTCGGCGCGGAGGTCGAAGACGAAGATAAAAAGAAACTCAGCAAGAGTAGTTTGCAGAAGGCCGCGCGGGTCTTTCGATTCGTGCGGCCGTACCGTACCCAATTTATTTTGGGGTTCATTTTCCTGATCCTCTCCACCGGCACAACGCTGAGTTTTGGGAAGCTGATCGGCGAAATCACCAGTGTGGTCGAAGGAAAATCGTCGTTTTCGCTCAATCAGGTGGTGCTGTTTTTCGTGGCCGTGCTGATTGTTCAGGCGGTGCTTTCATTTTTCCGCATCTACTTTTTCGCGCAGGTCAGCGAACGGGCCATGGCCGACGTACGGAAATCGGTTTACAGCAAAATCATCACGCTGCCGGTCTACTTTTTCGAGCAACGGCGCGTGGGTGAACTCACCAGCCGCATCTCGTCGGACGTAACGCAGTTGCAGGACGTGCTGTCGCTGACGCTGGCTGAACTGTTCCGGCAAATGGCCACGCTGATCGTTGGTACCATCATTATTTTTTACCTCTCCTGGAAGCTGACGCTGTTTATGCTGGCGACGTTTCCGGTGATGATTGTGGCCGCCATTTTCTTTGGTAAGTTTATCCGCACACTGTCGAAACAATCGCAGGACGCGCTTGCCAACGCCAATGTCGTGGTGGAGGAAACGCTGCAATCGGTCAACACGGTAAAAGCGTTCACCAACGAACGGTTAGAAATTACGCGCTATACCAACGCCTTAGCCAGTGTCGTGACCAACGCGCTCCGGGCGGCAAAGTACCGGGGTGTCTTCGTGTCGTTCATCATTTTCGCCCTGTTTGGCGGCATTGTGGGCGTGGTCTGGTACGGCGGCTCATTGGTTCAGGCCAAAGAACTGCCCTTCGCCGACCTATTGACGTTTATCATTTACACCATGTTTATCGGTGGTTCGGTTGGCGGCATGGGCGACCTATACGCGCAGGTACAGAAAACCATCGGCTCGTCGGAACGGATCTTAGACATTCTGGAAGAGACACCAGAAGTAGATGTAATCAATCCACCCGCCGTACTGTCGATACCGGTCGAAGGCAACATCGCTTTCCGAAACGTGCATTTCTCGTATCCATCGCGGCCCGACATTGAGGTGCTGAAAGGCATTTCGTTCGATGTGAAAGCAGGGCGAAAAATTGCCTTGGTTGGCCAGAGCGGGGCCGGAAAATCGACCATCGTGCAGTTGCTGATGCGGTATTACCCCGTGGGTAGCGGTACCATTTCGGTGGATGGGCGCAATCTGAGTGATTTTGACGTAACGAATCTTCGCCAGAACATCGCCGTGGTGCCGCAGGAGGTGATTCTGTTTGGCGGCACCATTTTCGAGAACATCAGCTACGGCAAACCCGATGCCACCGAAGCCGAGATAATGGAAGCCGCCCGGAAAGCCAACGCGCTGGATTTTGTGCAGACCTTCCCCGATGGATTCCAGACGATCGTGGGTGAGCGGGGCGTTAAACTATCGGGTGGCCAGCGGCAGCGCATCGCCATTGCACGGGCCATCCTGAAAGACCCGGCCATCCTGATCTTAGACGAAGCCACGTCATCGCTCGATGCCGAGTCGGAGTTTTTAGTGCAGGAAGCGTTGGACATTCTGATGCAGAACCGCACAACGATCATCATTGCGCACCGGCTGGCTACGATTCGGAAAGTAGACATGATTTATGTCCTCCGCAATGGTCAGATCGCCGAGTCGGGTACGCACGACGAATTGGCGAATCAGGAAGACGGGATGTATGCGAACTTAGTTAAGTTGCAGTTCCAGACGAAGTTTGAACCGACTGAATAACCGTGACAACTGCTGACACCCTCAAAGAATTTGACCTTCGACGCACCGGCAGTCGGGAGGAAGTGCTGACGTTGTTTTTAAAAGCCAGTCATGCCCTCTCGCACGGTGACCTCGAACAGGGTCTCGGCCCCGACTACGATCGCGTGACCATTTACCGGACGCTGAAAACGTTTTTGGACAAAGGCATCATCCATAAAGTACTGGACGACGAAGGTGGCACAAAATACGCGCTCTGCCGCCTGACCTGCGGCAAAGACGACCATCACCACGACCACGTTCACTTCAAATGCGAACGGTGCGGACAAACTACCTGCCTGGACCATGTTCAGATCCCGGCCATCAACCTGCCCGCCGGGTATCAGCGTCAAGAGGTTAATCTGCTGATTCAGGGTACCTGTTCGCTTTGTAATAAATGACTCTATCCGATCTCTTCCAGCAACGTCAGCAAACCTTTGCCCAAACCGAGCAGGCCGCTCAGGGCCGATACAACCAGTTAGCCATCGGGCGATTAGTCTGGTTCATTGGTACGTCGCTGGGCGTTTGGTGGCTAATTAACCGGGAGCAATCCGCTTGGGCCATTGCCGTGGGTGTAATTGGCCTGATTGGTTTCCTTTACCTGCTCAAACGCCATCAGGCCATTCGACGCGAACGCGACTATGCCCAGCATTTAGCTTTCGTGAATCGGGATGAAACGGCCCGGCTGGAACGCAAATTCACCCGGCCTGAAACAGGCATCGAATTTGCCAGCCTGACGCATCCGTACACGAGCGACCTGGACGTATTTGGCCCGCATTCGCTGTTTCGGCTACTCAACCGAACGCACACGCAGCCCGGTGCCCAACGGCTGGCCGACTGGTTGCAGCGTCCTGCCCCCACCGAAACAGTCCGCTTCCGGCAGCAGGCCGTCGCCGAGCTGGCTCCGTTGGTCGATTGGCGGCAACAGGTTGAAGCCATTGCGTACCTCAACCCTAATGCCAGCGAAGGAACAGACGCGCTGTTGGCCTGGGCCGAGGGAAAATCGCTGCCAGTACCGGGTTATTTAAATCTGGTTCGATGGCTGTTGCCAATAGCGACACTTACTTTACTTGGCTGCTGGCTGGCGGGTGTTGTACCCGGCGTGGCGGTTACCGGTGCCCTGTTCATTCACGGACTGGTATTGAGTACCGTAGCCGCACGGGTAAAAGCCCTCAATGAGCAAACACATACCATGGCGCGGGCATTGAGTACCTACCGCGACTTATTTCAGCACATCGAACGCCAGCCGGTGCAGGCCACGCAACTCCGCCAAATACAACTTCACCTGGCCAGTAACGGGCAAACCGCTTCAGTTGCCATCGCCCGACTAAGCAACCTGACAGAGAAATTGAGTTTTCGGCAAAACCCGTATTTCTTCCTCCTATTTGGCCTCATCACGCTGTGGGACCTGCATTACCTGACGGGTCTGGAGAACTGGCGGAAGCAATATGGTCAGCAGTTGGCCGTCTGGTTCAGGGCATTGGGCGATCTGGAAGCCTTGAACAGCCTGGCCGGTCTCGCCTTTGCGCACCCGGATTACGCCGTTCCTGCCATTCACGAAGATAGTATTCATCTCGAAGCCATTCAGGCGGCTCACCCGATGTTGGTGCAGGGTAGGGCCGTTGCCAATTCGCTCACCCTGACCGGTGCCGGGCAAACCGTGCTGATTACCGGCTCGAATATGTCGGGGAAGAGTACCTTTTTGCGGACACTCGGTGCCAATATAGTGCTGGCTTTGGCCGGATCGGTGGTGAGTGCCGACCGGTTTGCCTGTTCGCCGATGCAGTTGTTTACCAGCATGCGGACACAGGATTCGCTGGAGGAAAGTACGTCGTCGTTCTATGCCGAACTTAAACGTCTGCAAACACTAATCCGAATGACAAATGAGCCGGATAAACGGCCGGTTTTGTATTTTCTCGATGAAATTTTGAAAGGCACCAACTCCGCCGACCGGCACCGGGGTGCCGAAGCCCTGATCCGGCAACTGCACCGCACCACCGCGTCGGGGTTTGTCTCGACCCACGACCTCGAACTCGGTCAGCTTGGCAACGACGAAGCTTTCGTTCGCAACTACCACTTTCAGTCCGACATCCACGACGGTGAATTGCTGTTCGACTACCGGTTGCGCGACGGTATTTGCGCCAGTTTCAACGCCAGTCAACTCATGCAGGCTATTGGTATTGAGTTACCTACGGCCTGATTTAGGCCTTTTTGATCCCGGATTAATACCAAAATTGTGGCTGGATGTGCTTGCCGAAACGGGTGGGCGTTGTATATTTGCTATCGCAAAAAATAGTATGCTTGCATACCATTACGCATGATAAACAAACAAATCACCCCGATTTTGGTCATAAAAAAAGCCCCTTCGGTGGAAGAGGCTTTGGAATGTGGTGATGGACGGAATCGAACCGCCGACACAAGGATTTTCAGTCCTTTGCTCTACCAACTGAGCTACATCACCGGTTTACTGTAAATGTGGGTGCAAAGGTAAGGCGACACAGGTCGTTTTGCAACCGTTGTCCGCTACTTTTTTTAGTTTCTTAACCCCTGGCTGTCGAAATCGTTGACCATCAGTCCGCTTAGCCACCTAAATTTTATGGAAATCATTCAGCAGATTTTGTTCGTTGCCGCGCTGGCTGTCACTGTTTATTACGCTGTTCAGCGCGTTGGCCTCATTCGGAAGACCATCCAGCTCGGCCGGGATGAAGACCGTACCGATAATCCCGGCGAACGGTGGAAAATAATGGCCTTGGTCGCGTTTGGGCAGAAAAAGATGCTTACTAATGTGTTGGTGGGTGTGATGCACTTTGTCATTTACGTCGGCTTTATCATCATCAATGTCGAGATTGTCGAGATTATTCTGGACGGTATTCTGGGGACGCACCGGCTGTTTGCCCCTTACATCGCGCCGATTTATCCGTATCTGATTAATATTTTTGAGGTACTGGCTTTTGGTGTGCTGGCCGTTTGCGTGGTGTTTCTGAGCCGCCGGTACGTAGCCAAAGTCGACCGTTTCCAACCGGAAAATTACCGGGAAATGCGCCCGCGCTGGCCCCGGCTCGATGCAACGATTATTCTGGCCGCCGAGATTCTGCTGATGATCGCGTTTCTGACCTGGAACGCGTCGGACACCGTTTTGCGCGAACGGGGCGTGGGACACTACGGTGAATTGAAAGGCGTAATTCCGGATTTTCTGATCAGCGGCTACCTGAAACCACTGTTTACGGGTTTCAGCGATACGGCCCTGGTCGCTTACGAACGGTCTGCGTGGTGGTTCCACATTCTGGGTATTCTGGCGTTTGCCGTGTACGTGACGTATTCCAAGCACCTGCACATTGGGCTGGCCTTCCCGAACGTTTATTTCTCCGACCTGCAACCCAAAGGCGAGATGCAGAATATGCCCGCCATCACGAGCGAAGTACAGTTAGCACTGGGCATCGAACCAACAGTAGCCGCGAACGGTACACAGACCAATGAGAATGGTGAGCAGCCGAGTGAAATCGAACGTTTCGGGGCAAAAGACGTGGCCGATCTGAAGTGGATTAACCTCATGAATGCTTATTCCTGCACGGAATGCGGACGGTGTTCGGCGGCTTGTCCGGCCACCATGACCGGCAAAAAGTTATCACCCCGCAAGATCATGATGAGTACCCGCGACCGGATGGAAGACATTCAGCGCGGCTGGAAAGCCAACGGCCCCGACTTCAAAGACGATAAATCCCTATTGGGCGATTACATTTCGGTTGAAGAAATCAACGCCTGTACCACCTGTCAGGCCTGTGTGAATGCCTGCCCGGTCAACATCAGCCCGTTGGACATTATTCTGCAACTACGCCGGTATCGGGTCATGGAAGAAGCGCAGGCTCCGGCCTCGTGGAATGCTATGTTCAGCAATATCGAAAACAACATGGCCCCCTGGAAATTCTCGCCGAGCGACCGGTTTAACTGGGCCGAACAGGTAAACGAACCAGTAGCAAAAGCTTAAATGTATTTGTGCCGGGCTGGCAAAAACCACAAACTGTTCCCATGACACAAGACGTAAAAACATACAGCGTTCCGACAATGGCCGACATGGCCGCGGCTGGTGACGCACCAGAAATTCTCTTTTGGGTTGGCTGCGCCGGCTCCTTCGACGACCGTTACAAGCGCGTTACCATCGCTTTTGTTCGTATTCTGAACCACGTCGGCATCAAGTTCGCTGTGCTGGGGCCGGAAGAAGGCTGCACCGGTGATCCAGCGCGTCGGGCGGGTAATGAGTTTCTGTTTCAGATGCAGGCCGTCTCGAACATTCAGGTGCTGAACGGCTACAACGTCAAAAAGATCGTGACGGCCTGCCCGCACTGCTTCAACACGATCAAAAACGAGTACCCCGAACTGGGCGGGAACTACGAAGTTATTCACCATTCGCAGTTTTTGCAGCAACTCATCAATGAGGGACGCGTGAAGGTGCAGGATGGCGAGTCATTTAAGGGTCGCCGGATTACGTTCCACGATTCCTGCTACCTCGGCCGGGCTAACAAAGTATACGAAGCCCCCCGCGAAGTGCTACAGGCATTGGACGCCGATCTGGTGGAGATGAAACGTTCACGGGCAAACGGACTCTGTTGCGGAGCCGGTGGCGGACAGTATTTTAAGGACGCCGAGCCGGGTAAAAAAGAAATCAACATCGAGCGGGTACAGGAAGCCTTAGCTACCGGTGCCGACACCATTGCGGTTTCGTGCCCCTTCTGCATGACCATGATGTCCGATGGCGTAAAAAACCAGAACCGCGAGGATTCGGTGAAGGTCTACGATATTGCGGAACTCATCGCGCGCGGGCAAGGGTTATAATTTCAGGGGTTAGCAGGCAGTGATTGGTGTTTTCCTGCCCACTAACCACTGTTCACTAATCGCTACATTTATGTGGATCGACTTTGATAAAATTGCCGATGATGCCCGTGTTTGGGTGTATCAGGCCAACCGGCCCTTATCGTCGGCCGACGTATCCATCATTGAACAGTCATTACAACCGGCTCTGAACGGCTGGGCTGCGCATGGTCAACCATTGCTGGCATCGGCGCAGGTGGTCGAAAATCGGTTTGTGGTGGTGGCAGTCGATGAAGATCAGGCCCTGCCAAGCGGTTGTTCCATTGACGCATCGGTTCGGTTGGTGCAACAGACTGGTCAGCAATTGGGTCAGGCGGGTACGCCGGTTGATTTTATGGATCGGTCGGCGGCTTACCGGGCGGCAGATGGATCGGTGAAAACGCTGGCCCTGCCGGAGCTTAAAATAGCCGTTGCCGATGGTCGTTTGACACCGGATACGCTGGTTTTTAATACGCTGGTGAAGTCTAAGGCCGAGTTTTTGACCACCTGGCAGGTGAAGGCGACCGATACGTGGCTGAAACGTTACTTTAAAAACGTACCGGCGTAATGGCCGAAACACTGCTCATTCCCCAAACGGCCGACCGTCGGGAAATCTACACAACGCTCTTGCCGCAACTCAGTGCCCTGACCGCCGGTGAGCCAGATTTGATCGCGAATCTCGCCAACATCACAGCCGCGCTTAAAGAAGCATTTGGCTTTTTTTGGGTTGGCTTTTACCTGACCAAAGACAATCAGTTGGTATTAGGTCCGTTTCAGGGACCAATCGCCTATACCCGCATCCACTTCGACAAGGGCGTTTGTGGCGCGGCTTACACCCGTCGCGAGACAATTTTGGTGCCCGATGTGGAGCAGTTTCCCGGTCACATCGCCTGTAGTTCGGCGTCGAAGTCAGAAGTGGTCGTACCCGTGTTCGACAAAGCCGGTGCCGTCGTCATGGTACTCGACGTGGACAGCGATCAATTGGCTGACTTCAGCGCGGTAGATGTCGCCTATCTGGAGCAGGTAGCCCGGTTGATTTCAGATTTGGTTTAAAGTAGAACCGCGCGAAGTATTTCCCGCTTACGGAAGGGTCCGGGGTGTTTCTCCACCGTAAAACCACTGGCCCGCAATGCCCGCTGTACAATGCTTTTGGAGCAGTACGTCGTCAGAAAACCGCCCGGTACGGTGTGTTCTGCAATCTTACCGAAAATGGCATCCGTCCATAATTCCGGCTGGGCCGTTGGGGCAAACGCATCGTAATAGACGAGGTTGTATTGTCCGTCAAGTATAACGTCCTGTATTGTGCCCCGTCTTTTTATCAGCGTGAAGTACGGATGAATAGCAACCGGCACTTCCCAGAGCGACTCATGCAGGGCCGTCAGGTACAGCGTATTCAGTAGCGTACCGTAGTTTAGTTGTCGGGCATCTTCCAAGGAGAGCGGATCAGACTCAACTGCCGTATAAATAATCTTCCGTTGCTGTTCTTCTGCGATACGCGCCGTGAGCAGGGCATTCAACCCCGTCCCAAACCCCATCTCGAACACGGCCAACTCCCCGGCGAAACGCGCTAACGCAGGTTTCAGCCCTAAGTCAATATACACACGCTCGGACTCCTGTACGGCACCAAAAATAGAGTGATAATGCTTACCCACTTCGGGGTTGTAGACCGAATGTGAGCCATCGGCAGTAAGTACGATCTGATGGGCTGCTTCCATAATTCTTTGCTTTAGGCTACCTTTGTGGCCCAGAAACGATCGTCATGATTCAACGCGCTCAAAGTATATTTTTATTTCTCATCACCCTCTGCATGGGTTTTGCGGTAGCCAGTCCAATCTGGGAAAAAGCCGGTCCCAATCTGCCGGAAATGGCCCGGCTTACCTCGTTCCAGTATTCGTATCAGGCGGGTGTTACCACGTTCATTCAACCCATCTGGTACCTTGGTGCGTTGTTGGCTCTCGTTGGCCTTGTGGCGCTGTACGCCATGTTTCAGTACAAAAACCGGTTGCAGCAACAGGCCCTTTGCGCCGTAAACTCGCTCCTGCTCATGATTATAACGGGGCTGATTCTGTACCGGACGCTTTACCTCGGCAAAGAATACGGCAACCCCGCCGATCAGGGATCATTTTTGCCGGGTTTCTACGCCATTATCGGCTCTTTATTCGCCAACGGCCTGGCGAACCGCTTTATCCGGCGCGACGAAAAGCTGGTGAAAGAATCGAACCGGTTTCGGTAATAGATTTTGTCATCCTGAGGCACGAAGGATCTTAGCGATTGTATAGCCAAGATCCTTCGTGCCTCAGGATGACAAAAAACGTCAAATCACACCAGCCCCTCCCGCAGCAGATCGTGCAGGTGGACGAACCCCTTCAGCACCCGGCCATCGGCTACGATTAACTGCGTGATGTTACGGGCCTGCATCAATTGCAGGGCTTCGACGGCATAATCATCGGGCGCGACGCAGATGGGCGCGGGCGTCATGATATCGCGGGCGCAGAGGTGTTTGTACTCGTCGTGGGTATTGAGCATCCGCCGGAGATCACCATCCGTAACAATGCCTACCAGTAAATTAGCCTCATCCAGCACGGCAGTGGCTCCCAGCCGTTTCGAAGTAATCTCCAGAATGACGTCGTGCAAATTTGTGCCGGGCGCTACCTGCGGGCACTGATTGTGCGGGTACACATCGCTCACTTTAAGGTACAGCTTCTTGCCTAATGCCCCGCCGGGATGGTAACGGGCAAAATCAGCCCGGGAAAAATCGCGGGCTTCCAGCAAACTCACCGCCAGCGCATCGCCCATTGCCATGGCCACGATGGTACTCGTGGTGGGCACTAAGTTGAGCGGATCGGCTTCGCGTTCGCTGTAGGCCCGTATCACAAAGTCGGCATGGGCGGCTAAGTACGAATCCGTATCACACACTAAGGCGATCAGCCGTACACCCGACCGTTTCAGCAAGGGTAATAGAACCTTGATTTCGGGCGTGTTGCCGCTCTTGGAAATGCACAGCACAATATCCCCGGCCTGAATCATGCCGAGGTCGCCATGAATGGCATCGGCCGCGTGCATGAACAGCGCGGGCGTGCCGGTCGAGTTGAGGGTGGCCACGATTTTCTGTCCCACCAGCGCGCTTTTACCGATTCCGGTGATAACGACCCGGCCCCGACTTTCGAGAATGGCCATCACGGCGGCCTCGAACTGCCCATCGAGTTGATCGATAGCATTTCGGATGGCGTCGGCTTCGGCCAGGAGCACCAACCGGGCGATGGATTGTAGATTTTTTAGTACCTTCAACTGTGAAATGCGTGTTTTCGACGCGCTGCGTTGTAAATTCGCTTACTTTCTTCAATGAAACGGTCGGGGGGTCGGCCAGCAGTTTGGCACTAATTTTTCTGCAATAACGAGCAGTAGTATCCCTTAAATCGGTAATTTCAGCAGACAAAGATACAGTCAAACCGATAGTATAGTAACCTTCCGTACGAACAGAGAATGATGCAGGTGGACCAAACGGTGCAAGTAACCCTCAAAGAGAGGCTTAGAGATATTTTCGGGTATAACCAGTTCAGAGGAGATCAGGAAGCCATTATTCACAGCATCCTGGCCGGGCGGAACACATTCGTCATTATGCCCACCGGGGCCGGCAAGTCGTTGTGCTACCAGTTGCCGGCCATCGTCAGCGAAGGAACGGCGGTGGTGATTTCGCCCCTGATTGCCCTGATGAAAAATCAGGTCGACCAACTGAATGCCTTCGGCGTGAATGCGCAGTTTCTCAACTCGACGCTCTCGAAGGCTGAGATGAACAAGGTGAAGAAAGACACGCTCAACGGGTCACTCAAACTGCTGTACATCGCTCCCGAATCGCTCACTAAAGAGGAGAACTTAGACTTTCTTCGCAAGGCAACGATCTCGTTCGTAGCCATCGACGAGGCCCACTGTATCTCGGAATGGGGGCACGACTTCCGGCCGGAATACCGCAAAATCCGGGGCATTGTCGACAACATCGGTAACCTGCCCGTGATTGCCCTTACCGCCACGGCGACGCCCAAAGTACAGACGGATATTCAGAAAAACCTCCAGATGGAGGATGCTGACATTTATAAAACGTCGTTCAACCGCAAGAATCTCTACTACGAGATTAAGCCGAAGGTCGACGCTAAAAAGCAGCTCATCAAGTACGTAAAGCAGAACAAGGGCAAGTCGGGAATCATTTACTGTCTAAGCCGCAAAACGGTCGAGGAGATCGCTGAACTGCTGACCGTCAACGACGTACGCGCACTCCCCTACCACGCCGGTCTTGATCCCGTGACGCGGATGAATAATCAGGATGCCTTCCTGAACGAAGACGCCGAGGTTATTTGCGCCACCATCGCCTTCGGCATGGGCATTGACAAACCCGATGTCCGGTTCGTGATTCACTACGATGCACCCAAATCGCTCGAAGGCTATTATCAGGAAACAGGCCGGGCGGGGCGCGACGGGCTGGAGGGCAACTGCGTGATGTTTTACAGCCACGACGACATTCTGAAATTAGAGAAATTCAACAAAGACAAGTCGGTAACGGAGCGCGACAATGCTAAACACCTGCTCACCGAAATGGTATCGTACGCCAATCTCGGCTCGTGTCGGCGACGGCAGTTGCTGGGTTATTTTGGCGAATACGTCGAGAAAGACTGCGGCTTCTGTGACAACTGTTTGAAACCGACCGAGAAATTTAAGGTGCAGGACGAAGTGGTTCTGGCGTTGCAATCGGTGCTGCAAACCGATCAGCGATTCGACGTGCATCACCTGTCCGACGTGCTTACTGCCGTTGACAATCAGTACGTTACCAGCTACGAACACAATAATCTCGGCGTATACGGCAAAGGCCGGGAGTACAACGAGGATACCGAATTCTGGTGTTCGCTGCTCCGTCAGATCACTATTCTGGGCTACATCGAGAAGGACGCCGATAACTACGGGGTGCTGAAACTGACCCGCAAGGGGTTGACTTACATCGAAGACCCGTATCCGGTTACGCTCTCCAAAGATCACGATTACGCGCAGCTTATCGCCGAAAAGGAAGAAGACTCCGACAATGCGCCTAACAACGGCGGAGCTGCTTACGACGAAGAGCTTTTGGGCCAACTGAAAGCCCTGCGGAAGCGGGTTGCCAAAGAAAAGAACCTGCCGCCGTACGTTATCTTCCAGGACCCGTCGCTGGAAGAAATGGCGACGACCTACCCAACGTCCGGCGAAGAAATGGCGCAGATCAACGGCGTCGGCATGGGCAAGGTGCAGAAGTTCGGGCGGCAGTTCATTGACCTGATTACCAAATACGTCGAAGAAAACGAGATCGAGAC
>JBBQLG010000011.1:0-68519 GCA_038327655.1 Cytophagales bacterium | reverse complement strand
GTACAGTGGTTGCATATTTCCGTAAATTTACGCCCTTCTGCCGACAATTAGAACCCGGCAGTCGGCCAAACCGTTGGAATAGTACCCAACACACGCACAGTATGGTTAAAATTGGCAACATCAACCTCGGTGACTTTCCGTTGCTGCTGGCTCCCATGGAGGATGTCAGTGACCCGCCGTTTCGGGCGGTCTGTAAAGAAAACGGGGCAGACCTGATGTATACGGAGTTTATTTCGTCGGAAGGTCTCATCCGCGACGCGGCCAAGAGCGTCCAGAAGTTAGATATTTTCGAGTATGAACGACCCATCGGCATCCAGCTTTTTGGCTCCGATGTGGCTACCATGGGGGAGTGCGCCCGCATTGCCACCCGTGCCCAACCCGATCTGATCGACATTAACTACGGCTGTCCGGTGAAACAGGTGGCCTGCCGGGGGGCTGGTGCCGCCCTGCTGCAGGACGTACCGAAAATGGTGCAGATGACCGACGCCGTTATCAAAGCCACGCACCTGCCCGTGACCGTAAAAACGCGCTTAGGCTGGGACGACAGCACCAAAAATATCCTCGACGTGGCCGAGCGGTTGCAGGACATCGGCATTCAGGCGTTGACCGTTCACGGCCGGACGCGGGTGCAGATGTACAAGGGCGACGCCGACTGGACGCTGATCGGGCGGCTGAAGGAAAACCCGCGCCTGACCATTCCCATCTTCGGCAACGGCGACATCGACTCGCCCGAAAAAGCCCTGATGTACAAAAACCGCTATGGCGTGGACGGCATCATGATTGGCCGCGCCAGCATCGGTTATCCGTGGATTTTTAACGAGATCAAGCACTTCATGCAAACGGGCGAACACCTGCCCGCGCCCACCGTGGCCGACCGGGTAACGGCCTGCGTCAAACACCTCGATTTCTCGATTCGCTGGAAGGGAGAGAAGGTCGGTATCTTCGAGATGCGCCGGCACTACACCAACTACTTCAAAGGCATGGAGAACTTCAAGCCATTCCGGATGCAGTTGGTCACTGCCGAAAGCCACGCCGAACTGAAGGCCATTCTGGAAACCGTAGCCGAGCGTTATGCCGGTGAGTTGGTGTAGGAAGTAGAACCGGACTAAATCGGCAGCGGTCAGCTCCTGCCGATTTAGTCCGGTGTTGTATAGCCCATCCATCACCATGACGCCAACCGTAACTGCTCCCGCCAAATCCCAACAAACACCCCTGACAGCCTGGCTCCTGCTGGCATTGCTGGCACTCGTTTGGGGAAGTTCCTTTATTCTCATCAAACGGAGTTTGGTCAGCTTTTCGCCCGGTCAGGTGGCGGCCGGGCGGTTGTGGTTTGCATTCCTGTTCTTTTCGCCGTTCCTGGCGCAGCAGAGTCGTTCGGCTGCTGTGCGGGCTACGGTGCGGCCAGTGTGGGTGCCGCTATTGGCCATTGCGCTGGTGGGTTTTGTGATCCCGGCGTTCATTTTTGCCGAAGCCGGTGCGCACCTGAATAGTTCGCTGGCGGGTGCCCTCAATTCGCTTAGTCCGCTGTTTACAATGCTGATTGGGGCTGTGTTTTTTGGCAACGCCCTACAGTCCAAGCAGGTAGCTGGTATTCTGCTGGGGCTGGCCGGTTCGCTGCTGCTGGTCTTCTTCAGTGCCACGGGTGCGTTCGCCATTAATGGGTATGCCCTGTTGGTCGTGCTGGCCACGGTCTGCTACGGGCTGAATATCAACATTATCGGCCGGTACGTGAGCCACCTGCCCGCGCTGGTGTCCTCGGCCTGGACGTTTGCCTTTGCGGGCAGCATCGCGATACTTATTTTACTTTACGCTGACTTTTTTAGCCGAATCACACAAGCCGAAAACTGGCCCGCGCTGTTCGCATTATCCCTGCTGGGTGTCCTGGGGTCGGGGTTGATGGCGTTCGTCTTTAACCGTGTTGTGCAGTTGGCCTCGCCGTTATTTGCGTCGTCGGTCACCTACCTGATCCCGATTGTGGCCCTATTGTGGGGATTTCTGGACGGGGAACGCATCTACACCGTGCAGTATGCGGGCATGGCTATCTGCCTGACGGGTGTATATTTGGTGAACCGTAAGTAGCCGACGCCAACCGGCACAAACTCAATCCCTTTCATGTACCAGACAACCGTCAACGATTCCCCGACTCCTTACCAAATCGAATTTGTCGGCGAAAATGCCCAACTCAATGGTGATCCGTTTGCCTGGGATATCGTCAAACTCAGTGACCGCACGTTCCATATCATCCGCAACCATCGGTCTTTCACGGCGGAGGTGCTGGACCTGAATGCGGCCGAGAAAACGGTTGTTCTGCGCATCAACGGCCATCAGCAGACGGTTAAGCTGAAAGACCGCTTCGACCTGCTGCTCGAAAAAATGGGCATAAGCAATGCAGCTACGGCCAAAGTGAATTCCATTAAAGCCCCCATGCCCGGCCTGATTGTTGGCATCAGTGTGCAGCCCGGCGATACCGTCAGCAAAGGCGATTCGGTATTGGTACTGGAGGCTATGAAGATGGAAAACCTGATTAAAGCCCCCGGCGACGGCATTGTAAAGGCCATCAAAGTAACCAAAGGCGACCGCGTCGAGAAAGGACAGGTGCTGATAGAATTTTAGGAGGAGGCAGTACAGGAGGACGGGCAGAAAAGGGAAACAAACCGGCTATATCCCTTTTCTGCCCGTTCTCCCTATCTTCCCTTTCCTCCATTTTTCCCTATCTTTGCCCGCGCAAAAATCACTTCATGGCATCAGAACCCAAGTACAAACGAATCCTGCTCAAACTGAGTGGAGAGGCACTGGCTGGCCCGTCCGGCTACAACATTGATCCCGCCGTGCTGGAGCAGTACAGTAAGGAAATCAAACAGATTGTAGACATGGGCGTTCAGGTCGCCATCGTCATCGGTGGGGGCAACATATTCCGGGGCGTATCGGGCGAACGGTCCGGCATCGACCGGGTGCAGGGCGACTACATGGGCATGCTGGCGACGGTAATCAATGCGATGGCTATTCAGAGTTCGCTCGAAAAGCACGAAATGTACACCCGCGTGATGTCGGCCATCAAAATGGAGCAGGTTTGCGAACCTTACGTGCGTCGACGGGCAGTGCGGCACCTCGAAAAAGGCCGCGTCGTGATTTTTGGGGCCGGAACGGGTAGTCCGTATTTTACAACTGATACCACCGCCAGCCTGCGGGCCATCGAGATCGAAGCCGATGTGGTGCTGAAGGGAACCAAGGTCGATGGCGTTTACTCCGCCGATCCCATGAAAGACAAAACGGCTACGCGCTATACCACCATTTCATTCGACGACGTTTACGAAAAGAAACTCAACGTGATGGATCTAACGGCCTTCACACTGTGCCAAGAAAATAACCTGCCCATCATCGTTTTCAACATGAACGAACCCGGCAGCCTGCTCCGGGTCGTGCTGGGCGATGCTACCGCCGGTACGCTCATTACCTCGAAAATAGATGATTGACCAGTTAATTCAAGGCATTCGCCAATTCACTCATTCAATAATTCACGATAAATGGAAGAGATTGAGCTATATCTCGATGATGCCAAAGACACAATGGACAAGGCGCTGAAGCACCTGTCGATTGAGTTAAACAAAATCCGGGCCGGGAAGGCGGCAACCAATATGGTTGATGGTATTCAGATCGACTATTACGGCACTCCGTCGCCCCTGGGCAACGTTGCATCCGTTACCACCCCCGATGCCCGGACAATCGCCATCAAGCCCTTCGAGAAAAAAATGATCGGGGAGATCGAGAAAGCCATTCGCAACAGCAACATAGGCCTGAACCCGATGAACGACGGCGAACTGATCCGCCTGAGCATCCCTCCGCTGACCGAAGAACGTCGGCGCGACTTGGTCAAAAAAGTAAAGGTGGAGATTGAAACCGCCAAAGTAAACGTCCGTAACATCCGCAAAGACTCCAACGACGGCATCCGAAAACTGACCAAAGACGGGATATCGGAAGACGACGTGAAGCGTGGAGAAGAGCGGGTGCAGAAACTGACGGATGCGTTCATCGCCCGCATTGACGAAACCTTCGCCGGTAAGGAAAAAGATATTATGGAGGTGTAACCATCCGGCAGCTGCGGAGAAGCGGGTCGCCCCCCGACCCGCTTCTCCGCAGCTGCCGGATGAGGTAAAACAAAAAACCTGTGCATCAGACCGGTGCGCAGGTTTTTTTTAGACAGCTAAATAAAGTGGCCCGGAGGCCGTTTAAAAGCCTAAAGTTACCACTTTTTGCCTTAATTCGGTACTATTGCTTCGCGAATTCACGGTGGTAAGCCGCCCGGTACAACTCTTCTTCGGGCAGGCTCTTAAAGTATTCGTACGTAATCTTCAACCCTTCTTCGCGCGTGACCTTTGGCTCCCAGTCCAGCAAGGCTTTGGCCCGCGTGGTGTCGGGTTTGCGCTGTTTTGGGTCGTCGGTGGGCAGGGGCTTGTAAATCACTTTCTGCGTCGTACCGGTGAGTTTAATGATCTCTTCGGCAAATTCGCCAATCGTGATTTCCGCCGGGTTGCCCACGTTTACCGGGTACGCATAATCGCTCAGCAGCAACCGGTAAATTCCCTCGACTAAATCATCCACGTAACAGAACGACCGCGTCTGACTACCATCGCCGAAGACGGTGAGGTCTTCGCCCCGTAGTGCCTGTCCGATGAAGGCGGGCAATACCCGGCCATCGTTCAGCCGCATCCGGGGGCCGTAGGTATTGAAAATACGCACAATGCGCGTTTCCAGTCCGTGGTAGGTATGATACGCCATCGTCATGGCTTCCTGAAACCGTTTGGCTTCGTCGTACACGCCCCGTGGCCCTACCGGGTTCACGTTGCCCCAGTAATCCTCATTTTGGGGGTGAACGTTTGGGTCGCCATACACTTCGGAGGTGCTGGCAATGAGCACCCGCGCCTGTTTTACCCGCGCCAGACCGAGGCAGTTGTGAATGCCCAGCGATCCCACTTTCAGCGTCTGAATCGGGATTTTGAGGTAATCAATCGGGCTGGCCGGTGAGGCAAAGTGCAGAATGTAGTCCAGTTCGCCCGGCACATGGATAAACTTAGAGACGTCGTGGTGGTAAAACTCGAAGTTCGGCAGTTTGAACAGGTGTTCGATGTTGCGAACGTCGCCGGTGATGAGGTTATCCATCCCGACCACATTGTAACCTTCGCTGATAAACCGGTCGCAGAGGTGAGACCCCAGAAAGCCCGCGGCTCCGGTAATGAGTACACGTTTCATAAGAGTTGGCAGTTAGTTGACGGCTTCGCGGCCAATGCTGTAATACGTATAGCCCAGTTCGCGCATCTGATCGAGTTCGTAGAGGTTTCGGCCATCGAAAATGACTTTATTTTTGAGCAGCAGGTTCATCTTATCGAAATCGGGCGTACGAAACAGCGGCCATTCCGTCATGATAACCAGTGCGTCGGCATCGTCTAATGCTGCGTAGGACGTGTGCGCGTAAGTGATCGAATTGCCCAGCACATTGCGGACGTTTTCCATCGCTTCGGGGTCGTAGGCCGTGATTTTAGCGCCAGCCGCCAATAACTCGCGGATGTTGTCCAGTGCGGGAGCTTCCCGGATATCGTCGGTGTAGGGCTTGAACGCCAGTCCCCAGACCGCAATGGTTTTCCCTTTCAGATCGCCACCAAAATACTTGTTAACAAGCGGCATCAGCCTGGTTTTTTGCAGGTTGTTTACCTCCATTACTGACGCCAGTACCTTAAAATCGTAGTCGTAATCCTGCGCCGTCCGGGCCAGGGCCTGCACGTCTTTTGGGAAACAACTGCCGCCGTAGCCGATGCCTGCAAACAAAAACCGCTTGCCAATGCGGCTGTCGGTACCGATGCCGCGCCGGATGTCGTCGACGTTCGCACCGACTTTCTCGCACAGGTTGGCGATTTCGTTCATGAACGTAATCTTGGTCGCCAAGAACGCATTGGCCGCGTATTTGGTCATCTCGGCGGAACGTTCATCCATGAAGATGATCGGGTTGCCCTGCCGAACCAATGGTGCGTAGAGTTTATTGAGCACACCCTTCGCGCGGTCAGACTTGGTGCCGATCACCACGCGGTCGGGTTTCATGAAGTCTTCGACGGCAACGCCTTCGCGCAGAAATTCGGGGTTGGATACCACGTCGAAATCAATTTTGGCGTTAGCCACGATGCGGGCGTGTACCTTCTCGGCGGTGCCAACGGGTACGGTACTTTTGTCGATGATGACTGCGTACTGCTCCAGAAGGGGGCCAAGGTCGTCGGCTACTTTGAGGATGTATTTGAGGTCGGCCGATCCGTCTTCGCCCGGCGGGGTGGGCAGGGCCAGAAAAATTACTTCGGCTCCCTTGATGCCTTCGGCCAGATCGGTGGTGAACTTCAGGCGGCCTTCTTCCACGTTTCGGTTGAAAAGAACGTCCAGGCCCGGTTCGTAAATTGGCATTATACCGTTATTGAGTTTTTCGACTTTACGGACGTCGATGTCTACGCACGTGACCTGGTTGCCGGTTTCGGCGAAGCAAGTGCCCGTAACAAGCCCTACATAGCCGGTACCTACGACAGCTAATTTCATACAGACGATTTTCGGATGAGAAACAAAATGGTTGGTCGGCCGCAATTTTAATATTGCCCCGTTGCGACAAAAATACCAATTTTTCGATAAGGTAAGTCTAAAAAACGCCTAAGTGGTTGTGGCCTGGTATTTGTTCCGCTTACGGTTGATAACAAGGGCGTACAACCTGTCGTTGTAATAAGTATATTGGTTGGTGAACACTTCATCATAACCCCGATAAACCAAGTACTGCATGATTGCCGAAATTGAAACAAATCAAGAATTAATTGCGCAAATGGTGCGTGATTTCAGTGCCCGATACCTCAAGCCATTTGTCCGCGAATGGGATGAAACGCAGTTTTTTCCGCTGGATACTTTCCGGCACATGGGCGAACTGGGCCTGATGGGCATGCTCGTGCCTACCCAATACGGCGGTTCTGGTCTTGGCTACCGCGAATACGTGGCCGCTATTGTCGAACTGTCCAAAGTAGATGGGTCGGTTGGTTTATCGATGGCTGCGCACAATTCGCTTTGCACAAACCACATCCTGATGTTTGGCAATGAAGAACAAAAACAAACGTACCTGCCCCGGTTAGCTACCGGCGAACACATCGGCGCGTGGGGCCTGACCGAACCCAACACCGGCTCCGACGCGGGTAACATGCGTACGACGGCCGTACGCGATGGGGAGGATTGGGTCTTGAACGGAGCCAAAAACTTTATCACGCACGGCAAAAGCGGTCATGTAGCGGTGGTGATTGCCCGCACCGGCGAACCCAATACCTCCCGCAATGCCACGGCGTTTATCATTGAGCGCAATACGCCCGGTTTTTCGGCGGGCCGCAAAGAGGATAAACTCGGAATGCGTGCCTCAGAAACCACCGAGCTGATTTTCCAGGATTGCCGCATTGCCGATAGTCAGCGGTTGGGTGAAGTGGGTGGTGGCTTTGTGCAGTCGCTGAAAATACTCGACGGGGGCCGTATTTCGATTGCTGCCCTGAGTCTCGGCATCGCAATGGGTGCCTACGAAGCGGCTTTGGCGTATTCGCAGGAGCGGCAGCAGTTTGGCCAGCCGATCTGCAATTTTCAGGGTATCGCCTTTAAATTAGCAGACTTAGCCACCGATATTGAAGCCGCTAAACTGCTGGTGTACAACGCGGCTGACCTGAAAGACGACGGTAAACCGGTGACAAAAGAGTCAGCAATGGCAAAGCTGTTTGCCTCAGAGACAGCCGTTAAAGTGGCCAACGAAGCCATTCAGGTATACGGCGGCTACGGTTATACAAAAGATTTTCCGGTAGAGAAGTTTTACCGCGATGCCAAACTCTGTACAATCGGCGAAGGCACGAGCGAAATCCAGAAGCTGGTTATCTCGCGGCAGATATTAAAGTAGACCGCGATTTTCAACGGATTGAGGGGATTAAACCGGATTCCGTCTGGTCTCTCTATATTCCACCGCTTATCTGAATCGGTTACGTAAAGGGAAAGGGCTTAAAACTGATTTTGCTTCTGATTGACCAGAAAGCAAAACCAGTTTTAAGCCCTTTAATCGTTTATAATCGTGCCGGGCCGCCGATGCGGTCTATACCGTTTTCTGGCTACCCTTAATCAGACCGGCTACACCGAGCACAATCACTGCCCCGACAAATGCGGTCAGAATCTGGTCAAGTAAACCCGTTGGGCGACCAAAAATTAAGCCACCCACAAACCCGCCGACAATGCCCAGCAGGATTTGCATGATGGTAGAAAATGAGAATCGTTTGAAAACCAGATCAGCCAGGAAACCGGCGATGGCACCGACGAGAATAGAGATTAGAAAGCCCATAACGTGTTGAGAGTAATTGTTGTGAATTGAGAAAACTAAAGACAGAACAGCACTCAACGGGCATTGTTTGAGCGATTCTACTCAGCGGCCCACCAGTTGTTGCTGCAACCGCTGAATGAGCATGGTCACCAGCCGACGGGTTAATTCGGCTTCGTCCTGCCGGAAAGCGTTCCACTCATCTATTGTAAAATGCCCCAATGCTACCCCCACGACCAGATTTTTAAACTTTTGATCCTGCCGAACGGCGTGGTCGATGTAGGAAAGCTGATCGTTTGGGGCCGTCTGCGCGAAGGTGTTTTTTCGCTTCGTTAAATAATCGTGAAAAATGGCCAACAGCAACTCATTCTGGAGTTTCAGCACCGGACGCAGTGTTTTATTCTGAAACTGCTCAGCCGTGGTTACGGTCGTTTCTTCAGTGCTGATCGGCGGGCGCATGGCCGTCAGGGCTTCATCGCGGGAGGAGTTCATCGGGGTGTTTAGTTGAATTTAAGACCAATTATGGCCAGCATCCGGCCGGTGGTTCCCCGTTCGGCCCGGTGCGAAAAATAATCGTTGTTGTTCAGGACGGTCGAATACGGAGAAACTTCGATCTGTGCCGCCGACATGCCGAAATTGGTGAGCTGACGGGCATTGGCCCTTTTCAGATCAACCAGAAACTTGCCCGGCCGTTCGCTTGCCCTGACGAACTCACTGGCAAACGCATCCGCCACGTCGGGGCCGACCTCGAATGATGTTTCGTCAATACAGGTACCGACGTAGCCGATGCAGTCGACCGGCTGCGTACCAAACTGATCCTGCATGGTCTGGAGCGTTTTGCTCACGATGCCGCCCGCCGTGCCGCGCCAGCCCGCGTGGATAGCCGCCACCACCCGCCGGACGCGGTCAAACACCAGAATCGGTACGCAATCGGCAATGCTGACGGCCACAAACAACCCCGGCTGGTTGATAATCAGGGCGTCGTAGCCATCAAAGCGGCCGGGCTGCGTGGCGGTCAGGATGTTGGTACCATGACACTGATGCGAGGAGGCTACATTGTCTGGGCTGATACCCAGCGCGGTGAAAAAAAGATGACGATTTTCGATGGTGTTCGTCGGCAGGTCGTCGGTATTGTAGCCGAGGTTCAGGCTATGATAGGGAGCCGGACTGATGCCACCATGCCGGGTACTTTCGGCGGCTGTTAGTTCGCTGAATTGGGCAAATAAAGCGGGCGTACGGTATAACGGAGCCGTTTGGTGAAGTGCAGTATCAAGCATAGACGGGTGAAATAGAGGGGGCAAGTTCGTCAATAAATGGGTTTTTTGCCCGTATGAAGCAGGAGAGGATACCGTTTACACAATACTAATGGTAATAATAGGGACCACCGATTATTTTTGAGACTTTCCCACCCGTAACACTTTTCTCTATGAAGATTTCTACCACGTTATTGCTTTTTACTCTCCTGTTTGTCAATGCTTTTGCCTACGCCCAGACCGCCTACGATATTGCCGAAAACCAGCCAGCCGCGCTGAACGCCATCGAATATGGGTTTACTGTCCGAAATGAAAGCCGGAAAGACGTGGGAAATAAGGGCACCTTCAGCCGCTACGAAGTGACTATTTACGCCACCAACAAGAGCGGCTGCACCAAACTCTTTTTTCCGAAACAAACCCTGTTTGGTCAGCAGAATACTGATTTGCTGGCTCAGTTCGATTGCCTCAACGCGACGGGTGCCCGCCTGACCGCAAAAAACGGTACTATCCGGGCGAAGCCGTTTTATGTGCCCTACACGACCTCCGCCAAGACAGCCGACGGAAAAACGGTGACCAATACGATTCAGGTGCAAGCCGGTTACTGGCTGCGCAACGGCGAAACGGTATCCAGCGATTTGATCCTGATTGTGCCCGACGGCGAAACGCCCCGCCTGAAAGTCCGGGTGCAGGAATTTACGGATTAACAAATTCCTTCGCTCAGACGAACAGCCCCAACTGCCCCTGTCGGCGAAACTGGCTTACATCCAGCGCGGGCAGCGAACGACCCGCCATGAACTTTTGGCTGGCTACGCGGTGCAACATCCGAATCTGATCGGCAAACGGCCCCTCGCCCGACATCCGGGTGCCGAACCGCGAATCGCCCGCTTTTCCGCTATGACACGCCCGAATCTGGTTCATTACCCGGTCGGCGCGGTCGGGGAAGTTAGCCCGCAGCCAGTCGTCGAACAGCGGTTCGAGCGAACCATTGAGCCGCACCACCGTATAACCCGCCCAACGGGCACCGTGGTCGGCTGCGGCTTCGATCAGTGTCGGAATTTCGTGGTCGTTCAGGCTTGGGATAATGGGCGAGGTCATCACCCCAACCGGAATACCCGCATCGGTGAGTTGCCGCATGACGTGCAGACGCCGGGCCGCCGTTACCGTACGTGGTTCCATCGCCAGGCGCAGCGGCTCGTTTAAGGTCGTCAGCGTAATGTAAACGTTCACGAGGTTCAGCGCGGCCATCTGACTCAGTAAATCGACATCGCGGAGAATCAGGGCGTTTTTGGTAATAATGTCCACCGGATGCCGGTAGCGCAGACAAAGGTCGAGCAGTTGCCGGGTAAGCTGAAATTCGCGTTCGGCGGGCTGGTAGCAGTCGGTGTTGCCGGAGAGGTGAATGACGTCGGGTTTGTATGATTTCGCCATAAACTGTTTTTCCAGCAAAGCGGGCGCGTTCTTCTTGACCATAATCCGGCTCTCGAAATCCAGCCCCGCCGAAAAGCCCCAATACTCGTGCGACGGCCGGGCGTAGCAGTAAATACATCCGTGTTCGCAGCCCTGATATGGATTGATGGACGTGGCGTTATGCACATCCGGGCTGTTGGTGCGGCTGATAATCTGCTTCGGGAACTCGGTGAAATACTGCGTTTTTACGGCCGGTTCGGGGAAATCATCGTCGGGGGGTAGGGGTGCATCGGGTTCCAGTTGCCGCGCCTGAAACCGGTTATGGGTGTTGAACTGCGCTCCCCGGCCTTTTTTATAGTCGTTCGTCATCTCGTTGCTTTATGATACAAGATAAGGGTAATTATACTTTTTCTGAAATATAAAACTATTTAGGATTTCAATTTATAAACTGAATTTGACGCTGCTTTTGTCATCCTGAGGGACGAAGGATCTTGGGGATTTGGTTGCTAAGATCCTTCCTGCGTCAGGATGACAAAAACAATGATTAAACGCGCTACCAAGTGGAAGAAATATAGTTCCTGAACCGTTTCATTTAACCGGTCTCCGTCAATAATCTTAAGAAAACTTAATCTCACCTTCAGCCGTTTCTAAGGCTCGCCGGTGATATTTGGGCCCTAAGAACCATTAGATTAACCGACGACATACCCGTCCATGAAGCCTGTTTTTATCATCTTCCTGCTGGTAACCAATGCGTTCGCGCAACCACCCACTATACTGGTGTCGGGTCGGGTAACGGGCTATGTGACGAATCCGATTGGCGATTACGACGGATTACGGCTTCAGCCCCCGTCGGGAGAGGCTGTCGCCCTGCGCTTTCCCCCCCATGCGGCCGGTAGCGTATTAACCATCGGACCAATTGGGCAGCGGGTGGATGCCCAGGCCATTGCCCCGCACGGCGGACGGGAGCGGGAGGACCGTCGACACGAACGGGGACACTCGAAACCATACCGCCTGATTCGGTTGCGACAGGCCGACACAGGTACCACACTCGATCTAAAACACTTGCCGCCCCCGCCCCCGCAGTCGGGTACGTTTGTGGAGACGACCGGTACGCTGACCGGTACGCTGACCGACCCACGCGGGCGACTGGTGGGCCTGCTCATCGACAAAGCGTACCTGCTTGAACTGCGCCCGCACCAGAGCGACCTGCTCCGGGCGTTACTCAACCCCACCGACCGCATTGGCTTCACTGGTTACCAGCGACCAACGGCGGGTTTTGTCAATCAAACCGGTCGGGCCATTATTCGGCCGCTTTCACTCACCATTGCCGGTAAAACGTACGCGTTCTGATGAAAATCCTGATTGTTGAAGACGAAGAAAAGCTGGCCACGCACCTCAAAAACGGGTTGGGTCAGGCGGGGTACACGGTCGATGTGGCCCTGACCGGCTCGGCGGGGCAGGAGGAAGCCGCCGTTGGGCAGTACGACCTGATTTTGCTCGACCTGATGCTGCCCGGCACGACGGGTTTCGATGTGCTGCGAAACCTGCGCGAGTACGGCATCGACACGCCGGTGATGATTCTGAGTGCGCTCAACCAGCCCGAACATGTCGTAAAAGGCCTTGATCTGGGAGCCGTCGATTACCTGCGCAAACCCTTTGACCTGAGCGAATTACTGGCCCGTATCCGTACCGTGCAGCGGCAATTAGCCGGAAGCCGCCAGCCGGTTTGGCAGGTCGAGGACTTGGTTATGGACTTAGCCAGCCGCGACGTAACCCGCAACGGCCAACGCATCGCCCTCACTCCCCGCGAGTATCAACTGCTTGAACTGCTGTTACGCAATGCCAACCGGGTACTGTCCAAAGCGCAGATTGCCGGTAAGGTCTGGGAAACGGATTTCGACCGGAGCAGCAACGTCGTGGAAGTGCATCTGCATCAGTTGCGCAAGAAAATCGACCGCGACTTTACGCCCGCGCTGCTCGAAACGGTGGTGGGCGTGGGGTACCGGCTGCGGGGTACATTAGTGGTTCGCTGACCCATGCGCCCCCGCTCGCTGAGTCTGCGCGTGAAGATCGGGCTGGTCTTTGGCCTGATCTTTTTTGGATGCTTCGCCGGGGCCGCCGTGTACCTCTATGCGCACCTCCGAACGGTCCTCATCGGGCAAAATGACCGCACCCTGACCGACCGGGCCACCCTGCTCAACGAACGAACGTCGGTATACCCGCTTGTCATTCCCCTGCCCGCCCCCGGTGAAGCACTGGCCATCTGGCAAACGGACGATACCTTTCGGCGGCAACTCTACCGGTCGCCCAACTTCCCCAAAACAGTCACGCCAACGGATACCGGTAGGGTTATTTCGGCCGATACGCTTCGCATTGCCTGGTCGGTACAGACCCTGGCCGACGAATCCGGTCGGGTGGTGCTGGCCATTGGGCAAAGCAGTCGGCCGTTGCAGAAAGAGTTGATGCAGGTTGGCTGGTTGCTGGCGATTACTCTGCTGGTCAGTGTGCTGGCGTCCGGTATTACGGCGTATGTCTTGAGTGGTTTTCTGCTCCAGCCGCTGCGCACGGTCATTCGGCGGGCGCAGACGCTCAATGTTACAGAGCAGTATGAGCCGTTGCCGGTGCCCTCGTCGGGCGATGAATTGCAGGAACTGTCGGAAACGATCAACGGGATGTTGACCCGGATTCGACGGGCTATCGACGGGCAGCAAAACTTTTTTGCGTCGGCGTCGCACGAGTTGCGTACGCCGTTGAGCATTCTGCGGGCCGAACTGGAAGTGGCCCTGAACAACAACCCCGGCGACCGTGAACGGGCTTTGCTGCAAAGTCAGTTAAGCGAACTGCGTCGGCTGAGCCGCTTGGTGGATGACCTGCTGCTGATGAGTCAATACCGCGCCGGTACCCTGACCATCCGGCCTGAACCCGTGGCGGTAGACGACCTGACGCTGGCCCTGGTCGAACGTTACCAGCACCGCCTGACCGAACGGAGCCTGTTCCTGGCCATCCAGTTACCCGATACCGCCGACTCGCTGACGGTGCTGGCCGACCGCGACAAGCTGACCAACGTGCTGATTAACCTGCTCGACAACGCCATCAAATACGCCCTGTCCGGCACGACGGTAACCCTGCAACTCGCGGTAGAGGCCGGACAATTGACCTGGTCGCTGACGAACACCACAACGGCCGTTTTGCTGGACCCGGCCCTGCTCACCCGCGAATTCTACCAGGCCGATACCCTCCGCGAAGGGTACGGGTTGGGGCTGTGGATCAGCAGCCAGTTGGTCCGGTTGCAGGGTGGCCAACTCACCCTCGACCAGATCGGCGATCAGTTTCGGGTGCGGGTGTACCTCCCGGCATCGCCCGACCGCCCCGGCAGTGTCTAACCTCATCCCCGGCTCCTCTCCTAAATCAGAAGAGGGGCCGGGGGTGAGGTTAGGTCGGGGGATGTTGTTCACCTAATTCCGCGCTTCTGCCATCAGCACATCGCCGTTGGCCGCAAACCGCAGTTTATACAGCCCCTTGCCCACCGCAATATCGGTTGTGTAATCAGCCGGGGCACCGTTGGCGTTGTGTACGTCGGCTTTCAGGAACGTGTAACCACTGAAATTAGCCTTCAGGTACGTCGTTACCGCATTGGGCAGCGTACCGGCATCGAGCACTAATTGACGGTTGGCATTTGCACGAGGTCCACCTGCTTGTTGGCCACCTCGTCCCGGACGAACGTCTCCCGGCAATACATTTCCCATCCGGCCATTTTCCGGCCGGTTCTGGCCCATGCGCTCTTTCCCCCTCCGATTTACATCACTCCGGTCGCGGCCCGTGCGATCCTGCATCGGACCATTCATCAGGCCGTGTTTACGACCCTTACCGTTGGGTCCCCGGTCATCGGCATTGCGTCCGTTGTGGCCGCGTCCGTCGGGGCGGAGCAAAACGTTGCCATTCGCATCGAAATACAGCCGGGTCAGGGTATTGTTTGCTGCCAGTTCGACCGTGTATTCGAGTCCGTTCGGGCCGGTGCGCTGTTCGCCGAGTACGTACGTCTGGCTGGGATACTGATTGGTCAGCACAGCCGCGACGGTTGCCGGTAACTCGTTGCGCGACAGGTAACTAATGCCCGCTTTGTCGGGTTGAGCCGCCCGGATGTGCGCATCCCGGAACGTACCGGTACTGTCGAAACGCAGGTTGGCCCGCTGGTTATTCGTCAGAATCTCGACGTTATAATGCCGGACGGACCCCTTCGGCGACTGCCGGGTTTCGGCTTTCAGAAACGTGTAGCCGTTGTAGCTTTTGCTCAGGTAATCGCGGACGGTGGCGGGTAATTGATTCGCCGTCAGATACGCTGATTTGTTCACCGCGCCACGCGGGCCGGGGGCATGTGTACCGGCGAACTGCCCAGTCGCGTTGAAGAAAATAGCGAAGGGTACCTCGTTGAGCAGAAACCTTACATTCGTGCCGATCACCGTACGGCTGGCATTGTTATTTCCCATACCCCGGCGACCACCCGCGAAGGCTTTTTCGACCCGTACCAGCGCATAGCCGCGATAATTCTGGTCGAGGTACGTTTTTGCCGAAGCGGGCAGGCTTGTTGCCGGTAATTTAGTCACGGACGGCGCGGCCGTTGCTGCGGCAAAAACCGCTGTGGTAAAGGGTGTCGCCTGCCCATAGTGACCGGCTAAAAGGAGGGTGCTGAGCACCGAAACAGACATCAGGAAGCGTTTCATTGGATTTCATTTTGGTTGATTACGCTACGAAAGTCCCGCTGCCACCTTAAGAAGTGCTTAAGACCGAATTAATTTTCGTTTCGATGGAGCAACTGTTTTATGAAAGTTTAAGATATTGATCGGTGTAGGGTTGTTAATTTTGTGGTTCTGACCGTCTGCTGTGCCATGCGTTTTCTGATTGCTTTTTGGTTATATCTGTTCTCCGCTGCGGTGTACGCCCAGTCGCCCCGGTTTGTAATCGGTAAAGTGCTCGATGTAGAGACGGGGAAAGGGGTCGATAACGCGAGTGTTATCAACCAGCGGACGCTGTTTGTGGGCCGCACCAACCAAACCGGTTCCTTCTACCTACAGGTCAAACCCGGCGACTCCATTGTTGTGAACAGCCCCAGCCACGGGCGGGCGTCGATCATGTGGGACGGCGTGACGAAAGAACCGGTGATTCAGCTCAAAAAGCAGATCGAATTTACGGGTGTTTTGCTGGAAGAAGTGACTGTAAAAGGCAAGCGTGAGGCCGATCTCAAGCGCGAATTGCAGCAACTCCTGAGCGAACCCACGGCTAAAAAAGGCCTTACCGGCGATCAGGTGCTGAATTTGGCCCAGTCACCCATCACGCTGCTCTATGAGCTATTCAGTAAACGCGCCAAATCTGACCGGAAAGCCGCCGTGGTGCTCCAGCAATACCGCAAAGAGCAGTTGGCGGGCTACCGACTGGAACTGATCATCTCCAAGGCAACCAATTACAAGGGGGAAGAAGCCGAACAATTCAAGCACTACTGCCACCTCACCGACGATTTTATCCTCCAGTCGTCTGAATATGAACTGACCCACGAAGTATTGCAGGTGGTCGATCAGTTTAACCACCGCAAGCGGTAATGTCGGGTTGAGATCGCCTGAATGCACAAAGCCGTATCGTTAGGTAGCGATACGGCTCTGATGCGGTCGGCAGGTTCCCGGCTTGACCACTCGAAACCTCTTTAAAAAAGAAGCCAGCAAATAAATTTGCTGGCTTCTTCAACTGTTGTAGAGAGGAAGAGATTCGAACTCTCGATACGGTTGCCCGCATACACACTTTCCAGGCGTGCTCCTTCAACCACTCGGACACCTCTCTGTTTGGTGTACTGTTCAGGTTCGAGGCAGCTACTTGTCCTCTAAAAACAAAGTCAGCAAGTATAACTCACTGACTTTTAGCTATTTGGCAGAGAGCGAGGGATTCGAACCCCCGGTACCCTTGCGAGTACTTCTGATTTCGAATCAGACCCATTCGACCACTCTGGCAGCTCTCTGTGTTCCAATTGTGACACCTAAACACCGAATCGGAGTGCAAATATAGCGGTTCCGTTTTTGGTAACACAAATTTTATCGACGAAAAATAGCTCATGCACTCATCTCTCCGCACAGTGGCTCGGCCAGTTGGTGGCTGATACGGGTGTTGATAGCCGCATTCCGGCCCGGTTCGCGGGCGAGCAGGACCATTAGTTTAGTAATGGCGGCTTCGGTCGTAATGTCTGCTCCGCTAACGACGCCGATCTGTTCCAGCAGTTTGCTGGTCTGGTAACGCCCCTGTGTTACGCGGCCCCCTTCGCACTGCGATACGTTAAACAGCACCACCCCCCGGTCGATGGCCGCTTTGAGTTCGTCCAGAAACCAGGCGTCTGTCGGCGCATTACCCGCCCCAAACGTTTCGAGCACGCAGCCGCGCAGGGCCGGAATGGACAGGATTGACTGAACAACGGCCGGGGTAATGCCGGGAAATAGTTTCAGGATGGTGACGTTCGGATCAAGGGCGGTGTGGATTGTCAGGGGCTTGTTGGGGTGGCAGGGGCGGATAAATGGCCGGTTATAGTCGATGCTGACGCCCGCCATGGCTAAGTGCGGGTAGTTTTCCGACGCGAACGCATTGAAATGAACACTTTCCTGCTTCGTCGCCCGATTACCCCGCAGTAGTAGCGAGTTAAAGTAGATGCACACTTCGGGTACAATGGGCTGGCGATTTTGTGTCGTCTCATCTACCGGTACGCCGGAGCGGGCCGGGTCCACGGCGGCAGCAATTTCGAGGGCGGTGATGAAATTCTCGCGGGCGTCGGTCCGGGCCATGCCGATGGGCAACTGTGCGCCGGTCAGGATGACGGGCTTGCCGAGGTTTTCGAGCATGAAACTCAGCGCCGAGGCCGTATAAGCCATCGTATCCGTTCCGTGCAGAATTACAAAACTATCGTAATCAGCGTAGTGCCGTTCGATGAGTCGGGCTAATTCGATCCAGACGGCGGGCGTCATATTCGACGAGTCGATGATACTGGACAGCGTAACGAGGGTAATATCAAAATCCAGCCGCTGAATTTCGGGAACGCGCTCCAGTACCTGATCGAAATTAAACGGCATTAACTGATCTGTTTTGGCGTCGTACACCATGCCGAACGTGCCGCCGGTATAAATGACCAGCACCGACCGCTGTGACGGTTTTGGTGGAGTAGCCGTAGTTGGGCGGGGATTAAGATGAATCGTTTGGTAAGGCATCAGGAATTGGTTGGTACTTTTTTGTCCAGCTGTTTTTGTCATCTTGACCGGTCCGCCGGTGCGGCAGGAAGGATCTTAGTGGTTGGGCAGCTAAGATCCTTCCTGCCGCACCGGCGGACCGGTCAGGATGACAAACGCCAGGGTATTAATTTAATAATGCCAGCGCATTAGCCGTAGTTTGGCGGGCCACCTCGGCGAGGGGAATCTGTTGCAGATCGGCGATGCGCTGCGCCACAATTGGTACGTAGGCCGGTTCGTTGCGCTTGCCCCGGTACGGAACAGGTGCCAGATAGGGCGCGTCGGTTTCCAGTACCAAATGTTCCAGCCCAACGTGCGGAATCACTTTATCGAGTCCCCCGTTCTTAAATGTCGCCACGCCCCCGATACCCAGCTTAAAGCCGAGGTCGATGGCACGATTGGCTTCATCCAGCGTACCAACAAAGCAGTGGAAAATGCCCCGCAATCCCGGCAACGCAAGGGCCTCAATTACATTGGCGGCTTCGGCGAAGGCATTGCGGTCGTGCCCGGACCGAACGTGAATCGAGACGAATAACTGCCGCCGAGCCGCCCACCGTAATTGTGTTTTAAACGCGTCAAACTGCCGCTCCACATGGGTCATATCCCAGTAAAAATCCAGCCCGATTTCACCCACCGCCAGAAATGATCGTTTGTCCAGGTAATCTTCAACGACGGCGAGTTCGGACTCCATCGTATCCGTGACGTAGCAGGGGTGTAGTCCCATCATGGGGCGGTACCGGTTGGGTAAAAGGTCGGCCAGGGCCAGCATACCGGGAATGGTAGTGCGGTCACAATTGGGCATCCAGATTTCTGAAATACCCTGTGCGTGGGCATTAGCGAGCATAGCCGCCTGATCGGTGGCAAACTGCTCGTCGTAAATATGGGCGTGGGTGTCGATGAAGTGCATGGTTGCTATAGCCAATGGGTGGTGCGGTACAGCGGGTCTGAGGACCTGCCTGTATTCCAGTTCAGGAATACACCCGGCCTTTCCAGCGTACCGGAATGGGTAGAAAATAAAAGATAAGGGCTACCGGGCCAATGATGAGTTGGTATAGTTCAAACGGCAGTACGTACGGGATGAGATGCGTTTGCCGGAGCCGACTGAGCGCAAAAGTAAGCAGCATCGTTTGACTAAGCAGTTTCAGGCAGTAAATCAACACCGCCAGCGTCGGCAGAAACCCGCCAAGTGCCAACAGCAGCGGCCCCGCCAGATACTGCACCAGTAAGCCCAGCACCATCCAGATGGGCAGCCCAAACGCCCCGCGCATCCACCGTTTGCGCTGTTGCAAAAAATCGGTGAGTGACGACACGGGCCTGGAAAAGGCCAGTACGTCGGGGTTGAGCAGGTTTTTGAACCCGAATCCGCAATCTATAATCGCCCGGAACAGGGTGTAATCTTCCGTGACCGAAAAAGGTACGTTCTCGTAGCCACCAACGGCTTCGTATGCGGTTCGCCGAACGGCCATGTTGTTGCCCATCGCCGTTACCGGAATATCCAGCGCACCCAACACACTGGTTTGGGTTAAGGCATGAAGCCAGTCCAGGGATTGCAGGTGATGGAAAACCGTGTGACCGCGTGGCATCGTCACGCCCGTGACAAGGCCAGTTTCGGGGGTGAAACGGGTCAGTATTGCCGTAAGCCAGGTGGGCGGGACTTCGGTATCCGCGTCCGTAAAGAACAGGAATTCACCCCGCGCCTGATGGGCTAACTGCGCCAGTACATTGGCTTTTCCACGCACTGTGCCCCGCGCTTCGGTGATGTCGAAGAGCCGGAAATGGGGTCTGTCGGCGATAAAGTCGGCCACTACGGACCCGGTTTGATCCGTTGAGGCATCGTTGCCGATCAATACCTCGAACTGATCGGTGGAGTAGTCAAGTTGCGAGATTGCCTGCAAACAAGCCCCAATGGTAGCTTCTTCGTTGCGGGCGGCAATCAGGATACTTACGGTCAATGCGGGCGGTTTCAGGCGTAGACGGGCTGGGGCAGTGCTCGGAATTCATACCCCTGCTCGGCAAAGTGTGCCAGCATCCGGGGCAGGGCGTACCGCATATTCGGCCAGGCTTTCAGGCTGTCGTGAAACACCACGATGGAACCCGGTTCGGTGTAGCTGATTGTCTTGCGCAGGCAAACATCGGCGGGTAGCGACCGGTCGAAATCGCCGGACAGCACGTCCCACATTACTACGCGATGGCTTTGCAGCACTTCGGTGGCCTGACTCTTTTTGATACGGCCGTAGGGCGGTCGGAACAGTCCCGTTTCGATACGGATTTCGTCCTGACACTGTTCGATGTTTTGTAAATAATCGGCATCGTCGGTTTTCCAGCCGTTGAGGTGATTGTAGGTATGATTGCCCACCAGATGCCCGGCTTCGATGACCTGATAAAACACGTCGCGGTGTTTGCGGACGTTATCGCCGATGCAGAAAAACGTAGCCTGTGCCGCATATTTATCCAACTGTTCCAGCACGAATTCTGTCACATCGGGAATTGGCCCATCGTCGAAGGTGAGGTAAATAACGGGTTCGCTGTCGTCCATACGCCACAGAAACTCGGGGTAAACCGTGCGCAGGAGAATGTTGGATTTGTGCAGAAACAGCAAGGTGGTTTATAGTTTACTTGGTTTGTGGTTAGGGGTTCTTCCAGCATACCGGCCGGAGGAACCACAGATTATAAACCGGTTCTTAACTAAGTTTCCGGCCTTTCCACTCGAAGCCTTTGCCCTGAGCGGCTAAGCCAAAGAAAACAACGTAAAACGGATATAAAACCTGCGTCAGCGGTATCCAGCCAACGGATGATTTTTTTTGTAAAAAAACAAGAATTTGCCGTAAAAACAAAAACTCCGGTAGGACTTTAAGGAGAACGACGCTGACGGCGGCGGCCCCGCTAATCCATCCGGCCAACCACGCAACAATGGCCAGCGGACCGGCGGCATTGCTCAAAAAGATGAACACGGCCAGCACCGACGGTCCCCATGTATCGTAGGCCCGCCACTTACTGGCCCACCGCTTGCGTTGCTGATAAAACGCCCGCCACGATGTATGCGGGCTGGTTCGGACAATCGCAGCCGGGTTTTTCAGGAACCGCACCCCACCGGGATACTGCCGGGCGATTTTATGCATCAGCAGCTCATCGTCGCCGGAGGCTAAATGGTCGACGCCCGCAAAACCACCCACTTCACTAAAAACTCGTTTTTCGTAACAAAGGTTGGCGCCGTTGCACATTGTCGGGAAACCGAGAGCCAGCGTACAGGCTCCCGACCCAATCAGGCTCGACCCTTCCACCGTCTGCAAATACGCCGAGGGCGCGTGTTCCGTTGCGAACGTGACCGGCCCGCTGATGAGTTTCGCCCCGGTCTGCGCGTAGAAACCGGCTATCGTTTCGAGCCACTGCGGACCCACCCGGCAGTCGCCATCGGTAGTGACAATGAGTGTTCCCTGCGCCACGGCGATGCTGGCCGTGATGGCGCGTTTTTTGGGGGAAGCCACGCGGGTATCGGGCAGGGGCAGGGCCGTGAGTGGAAACCGGGCCGGGTAGGTTTGCGCAATAGACAGCGTCGTATCGGTAGAAGCATCATCGGCAACGACCACCTCAAACCGGGTGTAGGTTTGGCGGTTCAGATCGTCGAGCAGTGCAGGGAGGTTGGCGGCTTCGTTGCGCACCGGAATTACAACGGTAATAAAGGGCTCGCCTTGTATGGCTGACTCGCCCGGTCGAAACGTGGGCATCCGCAGCCAGGTCAGCCAGAGGGTGGTCGTGAACAGGGCGTACAAAACGCTGATCGTGAGCAGAAAAATCGTCATTTGGTTGTCAGTCGCAAATGCCACACGGCGGCTAAACCCATCAGCACGGGGGCCAGCACATTGGTGAGCCAAAGCGTGAAGGTGGCCGATAGTAGCAAGGTGGCCGACAGGTGATACGGTGCGAATACCCACAGGGCAGCCGCTTCGCGCACGCCCAGATCGCTCAGAAACGTAAAGGCGGGCGTGATGGTTTTGGCCAGAAAGACCAGACCGATGCCGGATAGCATGGGGCCGGGCGTTAAACTAATGCTGTACAGCCGCAGGGCCAGATAAAATTGCAGAGAAAATGTCAGGTGGCGCAGAATGGCCAGGCCGAAGGCGATGCTTAATTCGGCGATTGAATAGTCCGTGGCGATGCGCCAGTAAGGCTGTAGTTTCTGAATCCACTTCCTGTCCCCCGGCCAGTTCCGTAACCGGTGCCGCCAACCGGCTGCCAAAAAACCCAGTAATAAAACAAGGCAGAATGCACTGAACAGTCCCCAACTGGTCGGCTGGTTCCGGGCGGGTACCGTCAGCAGGTGGTAACCCCAGGCAATGGTACCCATGAGCAGCGCGGCCAGAAACTGCAACCCACCCGACACCAATGAAGCCCCTACGGCTATGGCCCGGCTACGGCTTTGCAGTGAAAGTACCCGTCCAATGGCATCACCCGCCAACATGGGTAACATAAAGCCGAGCGTTACTCCCGCCAGCACCCCCCGGTAAGCCGCACCGAAGCTGACGGGCTCGATGCGTCGGGTTAGTAACTGCCATTTTCGGGCTTCCAGCCCCCAGTTCACCGGCATCAGGGCCACCAGTGCCACCAACCAGCCGGGGTTGGTGAGGCCGGTTTGGAGTTGGTGCCAGATGCCCGGCAACGACATGGGTTGCTGACGCAGGTGGTAAGCGATGTATCCCAAGAGCAGCGCAAAAACGGCCATTTTTAGCCCCAAGTGGATTTTTTTGCGCCACCACGACCCGGAATCGACGCGTAAATCGTTACTTTGCATACGTCCCTTTAATCACCCGTATATGCTTACCGTTCCCGCCATTCCCGCCGAAAAGATCATTCTGGGCATCGACCCCGGCACGCAGGTTGCCGGCTATGGCGTGATTCAGATTACGAACGGCAAGATGTCGCTGCTGCAATACGGGGTTGTTCATCTGAGCAAATATAGCACCCATGAACTGAAGCTGAAGAAACTTTATGATACCGTCCTGCGGGTAATTGACGACTACCTGCCCGACGAAATGGCCATCGAAGATCCGTTTTTCGGCAAGAACGTACAGGCCATGCTCAAGCTTGGGCGGGCGCAGGGCGTGTCGATGGCGGCTGCCCTCTCGCGCAACATTCCGATTGTCGAGTACGCGCCCCGGAGCGTGAAACTGTCCGTTACCGGCAATGGCAATGCCTCCAAAGATCAGGTGTCGCACATGGTCGGGCACCTGCTGGGCGTAGAACTTAACCCGGAGTTTTTCGACGCCACAGACGCGGTTGCCATTGCCATCTGCCACCATTTTCACGCCAACTCGATGGCCGGAACCCGGTCAACGTCGTCGGGGAAGAAAAACAAAAAAGGGGGATGGGGGGCGTTTGTCGGCGAAAACCCCGAGCGGGTCGCGTAAGTTTTTCTTTTTATCTGTTACTGAATAAATCGAACGCAGCGAATCATGGAAACGACATTTACGCTCCGAAAAGACGAATTAGATACCGAGTTTCTGGAATCGGTCAAACGCCTTTTTAAAAACGCGAAGGAACTTCAGATCACTATCACGACCGCAACAGATTTTGATCTCACGCAAACGGAAACGAGAGATCAGTACGTAGCCCGTCTCGAAAAAGCCGCCCACAATCTGGCAACAGGCCAAAATCGGGTTGTGATGACGGACGAACAGTTCGATGATTTTTCGCTGAACCTGCTCAAATGAAAAACACCATCTTTGAGCAGGACTCATTCGATGATTATGCCGATTAGGCAATTTAAACAAGAATATCTTCAAGCGACTCTACGAGGTCATTCGTGACGTTCGGCGTCACCCATTCGAGGGCATTGGTAAACCCGAACCACTCGAAGGAAACCTCGCCGGATACTGGTCTCGGCGTATTACGGCCGAGCATCGGCTGGTTTATAAGGTTGATAAGAACGCCGATATTCTCATTATTTCCGTGAAGGGGGATTATGAAGATAAATAATGGCGTCGAATCCGTTGACCCGACGCCATCGCGTGATTACTCCGTCAATGTTTTCAGGTAAGCGATACTTTGGGGTACCTGTGTGCTGACGTAGTTGCTCTCGTCTTCAATGAAATAGTGCTTGATGCCGACCTTCTTCGCGGCTTTTAAAATCCCTGGCATATCCAACTGACCCGTACCCAGCACCACATCGTTCTCGGCGGGGGTGTTGCCGCTAAAATCGCCTTTTATCCCTTTTTTGAGGTCTTTCAGGTGCATCAGTTTCCAGCGGCTGCCGTATTTGTTTAGCAGTTTAACCGGGTCGGCCCCACCGTGCTGCGCCCACAGAATGTCCATCTCGAACGACACGTAGTCCGGGTTGGTGTGCTGAGCGATGTAGTCGAACAGTGTTTCGCCCGGTTTTGCCGTACCGGCGGTCTCCGGGAACTCCGTCAGCGGATGAAATTCGTAGCCGTGGTTGTGGTAGCAGAGGGTGAGGCCATTGTCTTTGAGCACTTTGCCCACCCGGTCGAAGTCTTCGGCGGCTTTTTTGGCGTTCTCCAGTGTGAAGTTGCTCCCCTGATGCGGAATCCAGGCGACCATCACGTACGAAGCACCGAGCGCTTTAGCCCGCTGAACAACGGCGTCCGGGTCTTTCACAATCTGCTCGTAACCCGCCCCGGTCGAGGGGACCTTTATGCCTCGTTCATCCAGCAATTTCCGGTATTCTTCCACCGTCATGCCTTTGGGTACGCCCCCCTCCAATTCGGTGAAGCCCAGCATTTTGATGGTGTCCAACGTGGCGACCACATCTTTGGGAAAGCTGTTCCGGTAGGTGTATGATTCGACGCCCAGCGGAAACGAATACAGCGATTTGCGCGACTGCGCCGACACGTGGGTCAGCGTGAGCAGCAACGCTGGTAACAGGCACAGGCGATACGCCGGATTAATCATAAGTTGACGGGTTTAGAAATAGTTGATACGTGTAAACTGCTCAGGAATTCAGTTTGCAGCCTGAAAATGACAATTACGTTTGTCATGGCACCGGCCACCCGGCCTGAGCGTTTGTCATCCTGAGGAACGAAGGATCTTAGGTACTAGGCTTCTAAGATCCTTCGTTCCTCAGGATGACAAACGTAGCCGCTCTATTAATCAGAGATTCTTCTTTTTCATCTCGCCGACGGCATAATTCGCGGCCCGCGCCGTGAGGGCCATGTACGTCAGCGACGGATTTTGCGTACCCGTCGAAGTCATGCAGGCTCCATCGGTCACGAACACGTTTTTGCAGGCGTGGAGTTGGTTCCACTTGTTCAGCAGCGACGTTTTCGGGTCAAGGCCCATCCGAACGCCCCCCATTTCGTGGATGTCCGAACCCGGATTGGAATGCGTATCCACAGCGTTGATGTTTTTAAAACCGGCCAGGGTAAACATCTCTGTCATCTGCTCCAGAAAATCCTTCGCCATTTTATCGTCGTTTTCCGACCAGCCCGCCGAGGTGATCAGTTGCGGGATGCCGTACTTATCCTTTAAGCCAGGATCGAGACGGACGTGGTTTTTTTCGAGGGGTACGGTTTCGCCCTGCATCCAGCCACTGATGTTCCAGGGGCCTAACCCAGGGTTTAGCAGGTGTTCTTTCAACTCCAGGCCCATGCCGTCGCGGTTTTGCGCCATGCCCCGCCCGCCACCGATACCCGTTGCGTAGCCCCGCAAAAACCGGGACGCCGGACCGCTCGTTTCTTGTTTCTGGACGTTGCGGAAACGGGGAATATAGCCGTTGCTGGGGTTTTTGCCGTCGGTCGTCTTGTCGGTAAAGCCGTCGTACTGTGCCGAGATTTTACCCCGGTAGTTGTGCCAGGCGATGTATTTACCGAGCAAACCGCTGTCGTTACCCAGACCGTTGGGGAACCGGTTCGAGATGGAGTTCAGCAAAATCAGGTTACTGTTCAGCGCGGATGCATTCACGAAGATGATTTTGGCGTAATACTCCGTCATTTGCATCGTATGGGCGTCGATTACGCGAACACCGGATGCTTTGCCCAATTTCTCATCGTAGATAACCGAATGCACTACGGAGTCCGGCCGCAGGGTCAGGTTGCCGGTGTTGGCCGCCCACGGCAGGGTAGAGGCATTACTGCTGAAATACCCACCCAGCGGACAGCCACGATTGCAAAGGTTCCGATGCATGCACTGCGCCCGGCCCTGCTGATAGTGAACGGGTTGGGGCTTGGTGAGGTGCGCACACCGGCCCTGAATCAGTTGCCGGTCGGTGTATTTTTTGGCGATAACGCCCTGCAGGTGCGATTCGATGCAGTTCAGTTCGATGGGTGGCAGAAACTCTCCGTCGGGCAGGTGCGGCAGGCCATCTTTGTTGCCGGAAATGCCCGAAAACTTCTCGACGTGGCTGTACCAGGGCGCGATGTCTTTGTAGCGAATGGGCCAGTCGACGGCGAATCCATCGCGGACGGGGCCTTCGTAATCAAAGTCGCTCCACCGCTGGGTTTGCCGCGCCCACAGCAGCGACTTGCCGCCGACGTGGTAGCCCCGCGTCCAGGTGAAGGGTTTTTCCTCGACGAACGGCTGCTCATCGGGTTTGATGGCCCATTGCAGGGTTTCTTCCCGCATGAACGACCGGATGTTGCCGTATTCGGCGCGGGTGTCGATGGGTACCTGACCCCGGTGCGGAAACTCCCAGGGGTTCAGGTTTGCCGTTGGGTAATCGACGCCGTGTTTTACGTCGCGGCCCCGCTCAAGCACCAATGTTTTCAGTCCCTTTTCGCAGAGTTCTTTAGCGGCCCAGCCTCCGCTGATGCCCGAGCCAATCACGATGGCGTCGTAGGTCTGTGCCTTGACGGCATCAATTGCAAAATTTGCCATGTTGATGTTGGAATACAGGTTTATTTACCAGCCAGAGGAGCCGCCACACAACCGTAGTAATGGCCGGGGGCCATGACGTAATTCAGGTGCTTCGTCATCACGTATTCGGAGGTGGTGTAGCCCTGAATCGTGAGGTTTTTAATCAGCGAAACGAAGTCCCGGCGGGCGGGTTCATCGGCCTTTTCTAACTGAGTCAATACGGCCTGTCGCTGGGTGGCGTCGCCGGTGGCGAACGGTTTCCCGTACGTAGCACCGGCGAGGGTTTCGACCGCAGCCAAACCGCTTTTTACGGCTTCCTGAACGGGTGCTTCATAGCAGTCTTCCAGCATTCGCTGAATAAATGCGGGAACCCCCAGGGCGGTGGCACCGGGCGTGTCGGAGGCTGGAATGAAGGTGTCGGCGATGGCAGTCAGCAACGCAACATGCCCCGACGACAGGAAAGGCTTTACGGGTTGTGCCAAGGCTGATGTCCAGCCGTTGGCCCAGGCCGGGAGCGCGATCAGGCTTCCGGCGGCTATGGCCATTTGTTTCAGGGCAACTCGTCTTTGGATCATATTGATGCTACGCCTAAACGTTGATAGCTGTTTATTGACATAAAAAGCAGATTAATCTACTCAACTACTTCTAATTCATCTACGCACGCGGTACCGTTTACTTGGTTGCAGTTTTGCCGGTTGAAGGCGTCAGCAGGTTGGTATCGTTCATCCAGTCGGCCATGCGCTGCGGCCATGTATTGATCGACTTCAGTTTGGACCGGTCGCCCATGTTGAAGCCGTGTTTCCCCTGTGCGTACACGTGAATTTCGATGGGCACATTGGCCGCCCGGTACCGTTGCAGCAAACTGACCACCGGCCCGGAGCAGCACACATCGTCATTGGCCGCCAGCATAAAGGCGGGGGGCGCATCGGCCGGAACCGTTTCGGGTACCCCCAGCGGACCGGGGTAAATCAGCATCTGAAAATTGGGTTTTCCATTCAGTCGGTCCACCGGATCCGGCGCGTCGGGCTGGCCGTTGCCGGGTGCGTAGGCCACCATTTCCACGACTTCGCCCCCGGCCGAGAACCCCAGCATTCCCAGCCGGTTGGGGTCGATGCCGTACTCCGTGGCTTTGCTGCGAATGAGCCGCATGGCCCGGTAGGCATCTTCACGCGGAGCCTTATCCAACGAATACGGCGTGTTGGGTTCCCGCGCCAGCCGGTATTTAAGCACAAAAGCGGCCACGCCGATGCTGTTCAGAAACTGGGCCGGTTGCACACCCTCCGCGTTAAAGACCAACTCCCGATGGCCCCCGCCGGGGCAGATCAACACGGCCGCCCCCGTGGCTTTATCCTTCGGTGGCAGGTAAATCGTGATGGACGGGTTGTTAATGTTCTTCACCCAATAATCCTTTGCCTGTTCCGGTTCATTCTTCCGGTTCTCAAAACCGGGCGCGCCATTCGGCCAAAGCGAAATCTGCACCGGCGCCGTCTGCGCCAACGTTAAATGGGATGCTGCGCCAACCAGCAGACCGACCGCCAGCAGTCGGCAAGCAACGAAGGACGTACTCCTAACCGGGTTATAGTTCATACGGCTGTTCGATGGTGAATTACGTTATTTCGATTGACTGCGTTTAGTCGCTGATGGCACTCCACCCGGCGCGGGAGAAGCCCACTTTTCGGCCATCTGACGGTAATAATCCTGCATGACAAAATAGGCTTTCTTGGGTTGTCCCTGCTCCGACAGCAGCCCTTTGCGATTCCAGCCGTCCTGAAACTGCGGCAGGTTGCGCTTGGGCGACCGAAAATCGGCCAGAATCCAGGGGGCCGTGCCCCGCAGAAAAGGTACCCGCTTCAGCATCGCCACCTGCTGCCGGTACACCTTTTCCTGAAACTCTTCGCTCCAGCTACTGGCCACGTCGGCCGGACCGTGATTGCCATACAGCGCTTCGGCCCCGAACTCCGTGACGATGAGCGGTTTTTGGTAGGGTGTTTTCCAGGTCATGGTGTCGAACTGCGTCTGCCAGGGCGCGTACCAGCCCAAATATTCATTCATACCCATCACGTCGAGGGAAGCCCCCAGGGGATCGTCGAGCACCAGCCCGACCTGATCGTTGCGGGTGGGTTCGAGGGCAGCCGTCACGAGCCGCGTGCTGTCCAGCGACCGAACCGTACGCACCAGTTCGACCAGAAATTTGGTGCGCGTGGGGCTGATGGGCGTTTCGTTGGCCACCGACCAGAGCGCAACACTGGCCCGGTTCCGGTCGCGGTTGATGTTTTCGGTCAACTGCGTCTGGGCCAGTTTAAGCACGGTCGGCGAGTCGAACTGCACGGTCCAATACACGGGAATTTCCGACCAGAGCAGCATACCCAGTTCATCGGCCACGCGGGTCATGTTCTCGTTGTGCGGGTAGTGGGCCAGCCGGACAAAATTACAGCCCATCTCCTTCGCCCATGTCAGCAGCATCCGCGCGTCGGCATCCGAATAGGCCCGCCCGGCCCGCTGCGGCACTTCTTCGTGCAGACAGACGCCCCGCATAAAAATGGATTTGCCGTTGAGCAGTATGTCCGTCCCGACAACACTCAGCGTCCGAAACCCGATCCGTTCCTGAATCGTATCCGACGCCGACTGAATGGTGACCGAATACAGATTCGGCGATTCAGGCGACCAGTACCGGATTGCCGGAGAACTCCCTTTGCGGGCGGGCCAGTCGAAGTTAACGGGTGCCATACCCGTAGCGTCCGTTTTGGTCTGGTAGCTGATGTCAGTTCCCGCAATCTTAACGGTTACGGCTTGATTTGCCGTGGGTTTGTTCAGCCGAACCCAGCCTGCCACCCGGTTCGGGCTGTTTTTGGCCAGTTGAACCTGATAATCGACAATGTGGGTGTCGGCTACTTCGATCAGGTCCACGTCGCGGGTGATGCCACCGTAGTTCCACCAGTCGTAGTTGACGGTTGGTAGTTGGTCGGTTGTCCGGCGGTTGTCGGCCCGCACCACTACCATATTATCGCCATCGGTGAGGTACCGGCTCACGTCGAAAGCGAAGGGCGTAAATCCCCCGGCGTGGCTGCCTACTTTCTGGCCGTTCACATACACCGTGGCGGCATAGTTGACCGCGCCGAAGTGGAGCCAGTATTGTTGGCCGGCCTTCCGCTGGGCTGTAAACCGGCGATGGTACCAGACGGCCCCCTCGTAGTAAAGTAGTTTCGGGTCCTGCGAATTCCAGTCGCCCGGTACGTTGAGCTGACGACCCGGATCGAAGCCATACTCCACGAAATCGGTCTTGCCCGTGGGTTTGGCGGCTTTAAAATAGCCGTTGGGATTTTCCTTATAGCGGTAATCGTAAAAGCCTGAATCGAACGGGTCCATCAGGTACTGCCACTTGCCGTTCAGGCTCTGCCGGTGGCGTCCCCCCACGTTCATCAGCGTTTGGGCGTACCCCGTTGCCGCGTCAGTAAGAAGCCACAAACAGATCAGTAGGTAGTTAAACGGCATTTTCATAACTAAAACTCGTTGAGTAGGGCGCAGGTGGCAGGAAGAATTACCTTATTTGATCTGTACGTTGCGCACGATGGCTTCTTCGACCACGGCCGGATTGTGGGAGCAGATGTACAAGCCCACCATCACCTGCTTCGACAGGTTATCCATTTTGTGCGAGCCGACAACCTGCAGCGGCTCCCCTTTTTTGGCTACGCTCATCGTGTACTCATTGCCTTTTCGGGCCATCTGAATAGTATGAATGTTCTTCTCCTTGCTGAAAATCTCGTCTTCGGGGTCGCGCATCGCCATGCCTTTGGTCACGCGCCACTGCAACACGGTCAGGCCATCGCCGTGATCGACCGCGCTGATGTGCGAAGCATTATCGTCCATCGACTCGCGGATCATCCAGCCCACTTTCCGGTGCGGGTCGGTCCCGGCTCCGACGAATTCAAAGTCGGCAGTGGCGGTAAAATCACCTTTTAGCTCCTTGAACAGGTACTGAAATTCGTCCCGTTGAAACCAGATGTTGTAGCCTGATCCTTTCAGCCGGTATTCGCCCGTTTTAGAATCGAACGACGAGGCACCAGCGAGTTTGGGATTACCGATATCTTCGCTTTTCTGGAAGATACCAATCTTTTTGGCAGGCGCAAAATTCAGCGACAGGGTAGCCACTAATGCAATAAGGGTCAGGGTTTTCATAGTCATTTGTGGGGATTGGGTGTCATTCGTAGTTAGTGATAATCAATGAATGACAATCAACTTTAGTAGTCTAACTTAGCCAGGTAGTCGAAGTCATATTTCGCACTCTCTAAGGCCGTTTTGGGGTATTCTTCCTGTTCGACAAAAAAGTATTTTACGCCCGACTTGTTCATATTCTGGAGCATCTGTTTGACGTTGATCTGCCCCTTGCCAAATTCGGTGCTTTCCTTTTTCGTCTTGTCCATATCCTTCAGGTGCCAGAGCGGAAAACGGCCCGGATACTTGTTGAAATAAGCCAGCGGATCGTTGCCCGTGACGATTACCCAGCCCAGGTCCATTTCCATCGTCACTAATTTAGGGTCGGTGCGGTCCAGCAGAATGTCGTACAACACCTGCCCGTCGGCTTTCTCGAACTCGTATTCATGGTTGTGGTAGCCGAAAATGAGGTTAGCCTTTTTGCAGGCTTCAGCGGCTTTGGAGAAAGTGTCGGCGCACCGCTGGTAGTTCGCAACCGTCTGCCCTTCCGACGGCAGCGACGAACACACTAAGTACGTTTGTCCGGCTTCGGCGGCCATGTCGATGGAGCGTTGCCAGTTGTCGTCGATGTGAACATGGCCGCTTCGGACGGTCATGCCGAGATCACCGGCAATCTTTTTTATTTCTTTGGGCTGTAATCCGTAGAAGTTGCCTTTCTCACTGCGGGCCGATTCCAGTTCTTTATAACCGATTTTTGCCAGTTTTTGCAGGGTTCCCGGTGCATCGGCCAGCATCTCTTTGCGAACCGTGTACAACTGGATACCCACATCACTGACCTTAGTTGCCCGAACCCGGCCGGGCATCAGGAGGGTACTGGCCGTTAAGCAACCGGCTGTCTTTAAAAATGTGCGTCGTGTCGTCATACATAGACAGGGATTTTTCGCCGTAAATCTACTGTATTGGCTCAGCCGGACGATGGCACAAAAATGACTTTATATAGGCTTTGTTATACTATTTATGGATAAGACGCTATTCGTAGTGCCCGATAATGCCGATAAGAATAACCACTTATTCGTCGCGAATCAACGCCCAGACCTCGTCAACCGTCGTAACCGGCAACTGACAGGCCCGGTCGTAACAAACGTAAATCGCGGTTTTTCCGTCGATTAATTCCCGGTTCTGCAACAGCGGCAGATTACTTTTGGTCGGCGTTCCGGCGGCAGGCGCCCCGGTTTCCTCAGTCCCTACCAGTATTTTATTCGGCATAAACCGGGCGTCGATCTGCTTGCGGAAGGCGTCGGCGTCGGGACCGACAATCGCGATTTCGGCGGTTGGGCGGATGCGGAGGGTGTATAGTGCGGCCCAGTGCGTGAGGTAATCGGCATTTTTCTGGAGCAACGGTTCTACCCGGCCCAGCATCCGGTCGACGCGTTCGCCATAGTCCGGCCGATCCAGTAATAAGCTCAACGCGAACAGGTTGTGCGCCATCATTGAGTTTGACGCGGGGATCACGTTGTCGAACAATTCCTTCTTGCGGGCAATCAGGTCTTCGCCGTTTTTATCGGTAAAAAAGAACAGGTCTTCGTCGGGGTCATCAAAATTGGCGATCACGTATTGCGTCAGGCGGTCAGCTTCGATGAGCCATTCTGCATTGAACGTCGCCTGATACAGGGCAATGTAGCCGTCAATCACGGCGGCATAATCCTCCAGAAAACCGGCTAATCTTACCCTCCCTTTTTTGTATGTGTGCCACAATCTACCGTTACGAGAATCGGTCAGTTTATGGCGGATAAAGAACGCCAGCCGCAGGGCCGTTGTCAGAAAATCCGGCTCATCGAAGGTGCGGTACGCCGTTACCAGCCCTTTCAGCATCAGGCCATTCCACGAGCAAAGAATTTTGTCGTCCAAACCGGGACGGATGCGGGTGTCGCGCTCAGCCATTAGGTTGGCATGGGGGGCTTCGAGCATCATCGGCATATCCGCCGGGTCCCAGTCGGCGCGACGGGCAAACTCCGCGTCGGTTTCGGTGCGGTGCAGGATGTTTCTATTGTGTTCCCAGTTGCCTTCCTCCGTGATGTGGTACAAATCGGCGAACCAGTCGAAATCGTTTGCCAGCAGTTTCTGGAGTTCGGGCGTGGTCCAGGTATAGAATTTGCCTTCGACGCCCTCGCTGTCAGCATCCAGAGCGGAGAAAAAGCCGCCCTCGTCGCTGAGCAGTTCGCGATGCAGAAACGCGATGGTCTGGTACACCGTTTTTTTGTACAACTCGCTTTGGGTCAGGCTGTAGGCTTCGCTGTAGAGAGTCAGTAGCTGCGCGTTATCGTACAGCATTTTCTCGAAATGGGGCGCAAACCACTCCGCATCGACCGAATACCGCGAAAAGCCCCCGCCAATCTGATCGTAAATACCGCCGAGGGCCATGCGGTTCAGGGTCAGTTCGGTTTGCCGCAACGCCGATTCATCGCCCGATTCGGCGTAGTAACGGAGCAAAAAGCCGTAGATACTCGGCATCGGAAACTTGGGTGCCCGGTCGGGACCCCCGCGTTTGGTGTCGAACGTAACGGCGATGTGGTGAAAAAACGAGTCGAGCAGGTCGGGTGTAAACTGCGGGGGCCGGGCCACTAAATTGAACCGCTCACTTTCCGACGCGTTGAGGTGCCGGGCAAACCCTTCGGCTGATTCCGCTACCTGATCGCGGTGCTCATCGAAAGCCGCCCGGACGCTACCCAGCAAATTAACCCAGTTGCGGGGTGGTACGTAGGTGACACCATAAAAGGGCTTGGCGTCGGGCATCAGGAACACGTTGAGCGGCCAGCCACCGTTGACGCCCATTGCCTGCACGGCTTCCATGTAGATCGCATCCACATCGGGCCGCTCCTCCCGGTCGACCTTGATGCAGACGAAGTTGTCGTTCATCACCTGCGCTACGGCGTCTTTCTCGAACGATTCATGCTCCATCACGTGGCACCAGTGGCAGGCCGAATACCCGATGCTGACGATGATGGGTTTATCTTCATCGAGGGCTTTGTTGAGCGCTTCGTCACCCCACGCGAACCAGTCGACGGGGTTTTCGGCGTGTTGCAGCAGGTACGGGCTGGTTTCGTATTGTAAGCGGTTGGGCATGGGTTGGGGTTGTTGAAGGACTACCCCAAACCCCTGAAGGGGCTTAATACCTTAGCTACTGGTATCTAACTCCGTAAAGCCCCTTCAGGGGTTTGGGGTTTCATTAATAAGAAACCGTTTCCCCCGCCCGTCCGACAAGCGCAGTACGTACATACCGGTGGGCAGGTTATTGAGGATAACGACCTGATGGCCGGTTGGGTTTGCGGGTTGCCGAAGCCGGATGCGCCCGGTAATGTCGGTGATAATTAACTCGTTGCCGGGTGACGAGAAGGGCGTAAACGAAACCGATAGCTGTGTCTGGGCTGGATTCGGAAATACGGTTAGGTTAGTGGATACGGGTTCGTCCACAGCCGTAATCAGCGGAATGTCGAACTGGCAGAGGTAGGTTTCGCGGCCGGTCAGGGTGATGGTGGTGCGCCAGGCTTTGTAGCCCACCGTCAGCGTCGTGGTCTGCTGGTCGTTTTTGGCGTACGGGTTCTGGGCCGCTATCAGAAGCCTGTTGTTCTTGTAAACACCCCGCCAGACGGGTAACTGATTGGCTACCAGATCACGGGCGGGCGTTTCAATCACCAATTCATAATCACCCTGGAACATATCGGCGAAACGCGACAGCCGGTACAGACCGTGAATAAACGACTCGTAGGCCGTATAGGTCTCCTGCCGGGTGTTGGCAAGACCGATGTTATCCCACAGCCATAGCCCTTTGGCACCCGAAAAAAACGGGAAAATAGCCGTGGCTTCGGCCATGAACGGCTGAATGAAATGATTGTCCGGCACCGTCGATTCGTGGTAGCGCAGCCAGACGTACGGAATCACCGGCTTCGGACTCCAGGCGCGGTTGGCCTCGACCTGAAACAGTAGATAGCCTAAATAATCGCTCGCCAGCGGGTTGGGGTAGTCGTAATAATAGTACGCCGATGGGGCGAGTGCATCCAACTGGTCGTAAAACGGGCCGCCTACTTTACCGGTCGTAGTGTCTTTGGTCATGTAATTCACCCGGCCGAGGTTGGTGGTCCAGTCGGTCCAGGTATTGGCCGGTATGTTGAGGTACTGGTTGCGGACGGGCGAATCGCTGTACGTCGTCAGGCGGGTGGTCGTGGTGTTGGCCCGGTCGCGTATAAAACGCATTCCTTCGGCGTAGAGCGCGACGATGTCTTTTTTGTAACGGGCCAGAAAGGCATCGTCCGTCAGGCTGCGGTATTGGGCGGGCGTGGCCGTGTTTTGTTTGAGACTCAGAATACGGGTGTCAGTGTCTAAAAACCGCTCGATGTCGACCGACATGATGTCTGTGTTGAGCCGAAATTTCCCCTGCGCGTCGGTTTGTCCGCCCGACACGTCGCTGAGAAATTGGGTCCATTTAGCCCGGTATGCCGCTTTATCATTGTTCCAGGGACTTTGCAGCGTTTCCCACGGTTGATTCAGGCCGTAGGCAAAGCCAACAAAATCGACGGCCCGCTGCTGCGGTTGAATCAGCGTTCCGAATTCACTGTTAGCTACCTGAACGATATGGCTGAAGCCGTGCTGTAGCGGCTGCGCCTGTGTATCGCCGAGCCGGGGTCCGCTGAACACAATGGTAAACGGCAGGGTAAATACCGGAAACTTACCCCATTCAATGCGATTCGGCTGGCTGACGGGTGTATAGCTGAGCCGGTCGGCGCAGAGCGTCTGCGCGTAAGCAGTCTGCCCGAACCACCCCAGCAGCAGGAGCCAACACGGTATTCTTAGCGCGGAGATATGGGTCATGCACGGCAAATTTTAGCCAAAACTCGTTACTTTCGATCGAAAAAAGGGGTTTTATCGCCCGTTGTCCTTCTTTTCAACGTTAACGAATCATCAACCTGTTCAATCGGCTACCAAACTTTATGAAAAATCGAGCGTACTTCTTCGCCCTGTTACTACTGATTCCGGCCCTGACCAACTGCAAAAAAAATAACGCCGACCCTGCGCCCATTACCACCGAGAGCCAGACCACGCTACTGGTAAGCAACACGTGGGTGATCAAGCAGATTTCGGATGTGAACGGTAAAGCCTACACCGACGGGCAACTCAGTCTGACAACGTTAGCCGTAAAATCGCTCGATTTCCAGTTCAAAAGCGACAACACCGTCCGGGCCAGCGACAGCGTGACCAAGCAGATCAAAAACGGCGGTACGTGGTATTTAGTGGACAACAATACGTCGGTCGATGTGAACGTGACGGGGTTCAGTGGTAAGTTTCCGGTGATCGAACTCACCAAAACCAAGCTGACCCTGCGCCAGGTCGATAAAATCAACGGAGTGGCTAACACGCCGATTAACCTGGAATTCGTGCCGTCGATTTGATGAAAAATAATCCCCGAATCCTGACGGCCTGGTGCATGTACGACTGGGCGAACTCGGTACACGCCCTCGTGATCGTGTCGAGCATTTTTCCGGTCTATTTTCAGGCAACGGCCCTCAACGCAACCGGTGGTCCGGTGATCGACTTTCTGGGGCTGTCGATCAAAAATTCGGTCTTGTTTTCGTACACCATCTCGGCGGCAGTGCTGCTCACGGCTTTGCTCAGTCCGCTTTGCACGGCCATTGCTGATTACAGTGGCCGCAAAAAAGCGTTCATGCGGTTTTTCTGTTACCTCGGCTCGTTCAGTTGTGCGCTGCTGTATTTCTTCACCCGCGAAACCACGACGCTGGCCGTTTTTTGTTTCGGCATCAGCTTAGTCGGCTGGGGCGGGAGTATCGTGTTTTACAACTCATACCTGCCCGATATTGCCACCGAAGACCGGTTCGACCAGGTTAGTGCCCGTGGCTTTTCGCTCGGATTTCTGGGTAGCGTGCTGCTGATGATTTTCAACCTGACCATGATTCTGATGCCGGGATGGTACGGCGGTATTTCGTCGGGGATGGCGTCGCGCATCTCGTTTCTGACCGTGGGGCTGTGGTGGTTCGGCTTCGCGCAGATTCCATTCCGGGCATTACCTGAAGGTGTAAAGAAGTCGCGCCGGACGGACGGGTGGCTGCTGAACGGTTTTCGCGAGTTGCGGCAGGTGTGGGAAGAGGTGAACCGGCAACCCCTGTTGAAACGCTTTCTGCCCGCGTTTTTCGTCTACAGCATGGGTCTGCAAACGGTCATGTACGTGGCGACGCTCTTCGGTAGTGTGGAACTGAAATTACCCGATGCCAGCCTGATTGCTACGATCTTAGTGATTCAGTTGGTGGCTATTCCGGGGGCGTACGGGTTTGCGTGGCTCTCGAAACGGCTGGGTAATACCCACGCGCTGATGGTGGCCGTACTGATCTGGGTGGGCATCTGCATCGGGGCTTACCTGACCCGGACGCAATACCAGTTTTTCGCGCTGGCAACCGTAGTGGGTCTGGTAATGGGCGGTATTCAGTCGCTGTCCCGCTCGACGTACGCGAAACTCATTCCGGCCCAAACGACCGACACGGCCTCGTATTTCAGCTTTTACGACGTGGCCGAAAAGCTGTCCATTGTGCTCGGCACGGCGATGTACGGCCTGATCGAGCAACTGACGGGCAGCATGCGCAACAGTGTGCTGGCGTTACTGGTACTGTTTCTCATGGGGTTAGGGTTGCTGGCCCGGATTCCGTCGCAAAAAGTGTACAGCGCGCGTTTGCAGGAAGCCGAAGTTTCGTAACTTTGTCATCACAAACGGCGAGTCATCGTCCACAAAGGAGGTTAGCTCAGTTGGTTCAGAGCGCTGTTTTGACAGAGCAGAGGTCAGCGGTTCGAGCCCGCTACTTCCTACTGAATTTTTCAAAAACCCGCAAATCGGCCAGATTTGCGGGTTTTTTTGTTTCGGTGTGCGTAAATTGTATTTGAGTTTTATCGAATTCAGATATACTGTTTTTGATCATAGTATTCCTCTCATCGTTCGTTTCTTTGTCTCGAATCGTTTAGACATGCTCGTCAAGCGGAGTACCATATTAACCTTGAATTAACCAAGAGGTTACTAACCTGCTATCATAAAAAGGTCCACCTGAACTCAGGTGGACCTTTTTTGGTGTTGCCTGTCACTAACTCGACTGTAAAACACGGGATACAAGAATCTACGTGGTAATTACATTCTGATGATCAATTTCTAAAATGGGATCCCCAGTTTCGTCGATGGTAACGATCCAGATGCTGTCGAAGTCGTCATCGGCCCACATGAGGACATCTTTAACGCCTATTTTGGCTACTAAATCATGAATCCCATGGTGCTCCCAGACGAGGAGTACCGTGCCTGTCTTTCCCCGCAGATCATCCGCGATACCGTCAAAATCCCTTTCATCGAACTTTGTATTTATCGCCAGATTGTACTGAATGGCAAACGGCGTAACGGTTTGAAACATGCGTGAGTGAGATGTACTTGCATCCATAGCAAGTGCGGGAACATACACGTAGTCAGGGATGCCAAATTTCCCCTGAAGAACAGCCGGAAGCTGTAAAGCACGCTTCAGTCCCTGTGGCGATAGGTTATCACCCATGGCTGGCTTTTCGCCGTGGCGGATAATAATTAATTTCAACATAGTTATCTGGACTATCTTAATGCCTGATGCTCGGAGGATGTTTGGGAATTGAGAAAGGCTGAGCGTCTCGCCAACTATGTGGTCACCAAACCACAGAGTCATGACCAAACGGTGTAAGCCACTGACCGACCCTCAACGGGACGCAATTTCGCCTTTTTTCAATGGCATCGGCCATCCGGCTTAAATGCAGGCAAAAACACAACTTGTCCTTACTTCCTTTGTTAAGCCAGTTCTGATGATGAGGCCCCCCGATTTGAGGTGGCCCCCAATCAAAAAGAGGTGGTCCGTTGCCGAACCACCTCTTTGCACTATAAAATATTACGCCGTAATCAGGCCAGGTCGAAACGGTCCAGGTTCATCACTTTGGCCCATGCCGCCACGAAGTCCTGAACGAACTGCTCCTGCGAATCCGCACAAGCGTAGACTTCAGCAAGGGCACGCAGTTCCGAATTCGACCCGAAGATGAGGTCGACACGGGTGCCGGTCCACTTCACTTCGCCGGTCGTCCGGTCGCTGCCAACAAACACGTTCTGCGCATCGGACGTCGCACGCCACGTTGTACCCAAATCGAGCAGGTTCACGAAAAAGTCGTTGGTGAGTGCGTCTGTCTGCTTGGTGAAGACGCCGTGCCGGGTCTGACCGAAATTCGTGTTCAGCACCCGCATCCCGCCGATCAGTACCGTCATCTCCGGTGCGGTCAGCGTCAGCAGTTGCGCCTGGTCAACCAGCAGTTCCTCCGCCGTAGCCCGGTGTCTGGGCTTCAGGTAGTTGCGGAAGCCATCGGCAGCCGGTTCGAGAACGGCGAATGATTCCACATCCGTTTCCTCCTGCGACGCATCGGTGCGTCCCGGTGCGAAGGGCACGGTTACCGCATGGCCACCATTCGCGGCTGCCTTTTCGATTCCGGCACATCCGGCCAGCACGATCAGGTCGGCTAATGAAACCTGTTTGTTGCCCGTCTGAATGCTGTTGAACTCCTCCTGAATGCTCGTCAGCGTTCCCAATACGTTCGCTAACTGCGCCGGGTTGTTCACTTCCCAGCCGTTCTGCGGGGCTAAGCGAACACGGGCACCGTTGGCACCACCGCGCTTGTCGGAAACCCGGAAGGTGGAGGCCGATGCCCAGGCGGTCGATACCAATTGAGATACCGTCAGGCCGGAGGCCAGAATATTCGCCTTCAACCCGGCGATATCCTGCTCGTCGATCAGCTCGTGCGTAACGGCCGGAATGGGGTCCTGCCAGATCAGTATTTCCGCTGGTACATCCGGGCCGAGGTAGCGTTCCCGTGGACCCATGTCGCGGTGGGTCAGCTTAAACCAGGCTCTGGCGAACGCATCAGCAAACGCGTCCGGGTTTTCGTGGAAGCGTCGCGACACTTTCTCGTAGGCCGGATCTACCCGCAGGGCGATGTCCGTCGTTAACATCGTGGGCACGTGGCGCTTTGACGGATCGTGGGCATCGGGTACGGTACCGGCACCGGCACCATCTTTGGGTTGCCACTGATGCGCACCGGCCGGACTCTTTGTTAGTTCCCATTCGTAGCCGAACAGGTGGTCAAAATAGTCGTTGCTCCACTTGGTTGGCGTCGTGGTCCAGGTTACTTCCAGACCGCTGGTGATCGTGTCGCCGGCGTTGCCGGTGCCGAACGTGTTTTTCCAGCCCATGCTCTGCTCTTCAATGCCAGCCCCGGCGGGTTCTTTACCCATGTACTTACCCGGATCGGCCGCCCCGTGGGTTTTGCCGAAGGAGTGTCCACCGGCAATCAACGCCACCGTTTCTTCGTCGCTCATGGCCATGCGTCCGAAGGTTTCCCGAATGTCACGGGCCGACGCCAGCGGGTCCGGGTTGCTGTTAGGCCCTTCCGGATTCACGTAGATCAGACCCATCTGAACGGCACCCAGCGGGTTCTCCAGTTCCCGGTCGCCGGTGTAGCGCTCATCGCCGAGCCATTCCCGTTCGGGACCCCAGTAGATGTCTTCGGCTGGCTCCCAAACGTCCGCCCGGCCACCACCGAAACCGAAGGTCTTGAAATCCATCGACTCCAGGGCGCAGTTACCGGCCAGAATCATCAGGTCGGCCCAGGAAAGTTTCTTACCGTATTTCTGTTTGATCGGCCAGAGCAGCAAACGCGCCTTGTCGAGGTTCGCGTTGTCGGGCCAACTGTTCAGGGGCGCAAAGCGCTGGGTACCAAAGCCCGCGCCACCCCGGCCATCCTGAATGCGGTACGTACCGGCACTGTGCCAGGCCATCCGAATAAAGAACGGGCCATAGTGACCGTAGTCGGCGGGCCACCAGTCCTGCGAGTTGGTCATCAGCGCGAAGATGTCTTTCTTCACGGCGTCCAGATCGAGTGTTTTGAAGGCCTCGGCGTAATTGAAATCCTTGCCCATCGGGTTGGACAGGTCAGCGTTCTGGCGCAGGATGTTCAGTTTCAACTGATTGGGCCACCAGTCGCGGTTTCTCGTGCCGCTACCGGCACTTTGCTTGATTACGCCACTATGAAACGGGCATTTGCCGGCCGGGCTATCGAAGGCCGTGCTTTCATCGTTAATGTGCGCTAAGGCACCATGATCCGTGTTGTGTTCCATGTTGGTAAGATTTCGGTAGTTGACGTAACAAATTTACAACAACGCCATCTATAAATTATATCTATAGTTTCTATGAATCCATCAATGAAATCTATTAAACTTGGCGCCTGTCAGGGGTAGCCGAGATAATTCGCGCCGAAAGCCTGTTTGACACGGTCTACTGCCTATTTTTAGCCATTGTTACAGGAGTCCTAACCAACCGGAACGCGAAACCCTCCCGTTATACCCCAGTCATCGCTTATACCTTACCCCACTTATGCTTAAAACCATACTGACCGGCTTGCCCTTTGTCCTGCTGGTACCCGCCTATGGGCAACCGCGCCCTGCCGTAACCGCCAGGACCTACGAACAGGCCCAGCGGTTCGTCGCGTCCAATGCCGAACAACTCGTGGATCACGGCAATCTGCGGCCGAACTGGTTGCCGGATAACCGGTTCTGGTACCGTGACTTAAGCGCGACCGGCAGTGAATTTATGCTGGTCGATCCCGCCAAAGGCACGCGTACGACTGCTTTCGATCATCAGAAACTGGCCGGAATGCTCTCGACCGCGCTGGGCAAAGCCTATGAAGCATCGGGGTTGCCCTTCCAGAGTATTGGCTTTTCGCCCGATAATCAGGCCATTACGTTTCAGGCCGGGGGCATAGCCTGGCGGTATGGGCTATTGACCAATCAGCTAATGACCGATACTACGAAGGCTCCGGTAACAAACAGTAGCAACGAGGTGCTGTCGCCCGACCGGAAACGGGCCGCTTACATTAAGGAGTACAATTTGTGGGTGCGTACCGTGCAAACCGGCGCGCAAACCCAACTGACGACCGACGGCATCAAGGATTTCGGCTATGCCACCGATAACGCCGGGTGGCGGTCGAGCGACCGGCCCGTGTTAGCGTGGTCGCCGGACTCGAAGAAGATCGCCACCTTCAGGCAGGATCAGCGGCAGGTGAGCGACATGTATTTAGTAACCACCAACGTGGGCAAACCCATCCTGAAACAATGGAAATATCCCCTGCCGGGTGATGCGGTTATTCCAACCATTCAGCGGGTCATCATCGACGTGGATGCCGGAAAAGTCGTAACCCTGCAAATACCGCCCGATCCGCACCGGGGCACCCTGAGCGACGACATTTCGAGCAGCGGCACGTTCGACGATGTGAACTGGACCGACGACGGGTCAAAACTGGCGTTCGTATCCACCTCGCGCGATCATAAGCAGGAAAAAGTCCGCCTTGCCGATGCCGCAACGGGTGCCGTCCGGGAAGTGTTTGACGAAACCGTGGCGACCCAGTATGAATCGGGGTGGGGTACCATCAACTGGCGGTACTTAGCCAAAACCAACGAGTTTATCTGGTTCTCGGAGCGCGATAACTGGGGACATCTGTACCTGTACGATGCGGCAACGGGCAAGCTGAAAAACCAGATTACCAAAGGGGAGTTTGTCGTTACCCAACTGCTCAAAGTCGATGAGGCCAAACGCCTGCTATACTTCATGGCGGTCGGACGGCAACCGGCCAATCCGTACTTCGCCCAGCTTTGTCAGATCGGGTTCGATGGTAAAAACTTTGCGGTCCTCACGCCCGAAGCCGGCAATCACCGGATAAGCCTTTCGCCGTCGGGTACCTATTTTGCCGACAGCTATTCACAACCGGATGTGCCGCCGGTGAGTGTGGTACGGACCCTGGCCGGTAAAGTAATCGTCAGTCTCGAGAAAGCCGACATGACCCGGCTGACGGCTACCGGCTGGCACCCGCCGATTCCGATCCGGGTAAAAGCGCACGACGGAAAAACCGATTTGTACGGGCTGATGTACACCCCGACTCAGTTCGATCCCGCACAGAAATATCCGGTTGTCGACTACATTTATCCGGGGCCGCAGGGGGGCAGCGTGGGCAACTGGTCGTTTTCAGCATCCAGAGGAGACAATCAGGCACTGGCCGAACTGGGTTTTGTGGTCGTGCAGATCGAAGGGACCAGCAATCCGCTGCGTTCCAAGAGTTTCCACGACATGAGCTACGGCAATATGTCGGAGAACACGCTGCCCGATCAGGTAACCGGTATCCGGCAGTTAGCGCAGCAATACGCTTACCTCGATACGAGCCGGGTCGGCATCTGGGGCCATTCGGGCGGTGGATTTGCCACGGCTACGGCCATGTTCAGGTACCCCGACTTCTTTAAAGTGGGCATTTCCGAATCGGGCAACCACGACAACCGCAATTACGAAGACGACTGGGGCGAGCGGTACGACGGTCTGACCTCGGCGTCGGATTATGCCGCACATGCGAACCAACTGTACGCCAAAAATCTGAAAGGTAAACTGATGCTGGCCCACGGCATGATGGACGACAATGTGCCCCCATCCAATACGATGCTGGTGGTCGAAGCCCTGGAAAAAGCCAATAAAGATTACGACCTGGTGCTTTTCCCCAACAGTGCGCACGGATATGGCCCGTACACGACCTACATGACCCGTCGTCGGTGGGATTATTTTGTGAAGCACCTGCTGGGTGTTGAGCCACCGCGTGAATTTCCGCTAACGATGAAGCCTGACCCGCGCAACAGTATGCGGTAAGTATAGACAGGGGATTGTAAACAGAACACACTCAGAGACTGCGTCCCTACAGCCTTCGAGTGTGTTCTGTGCTTAGTAGCCTACAAAAAGTTACCCATGTGTAATTCTGGTATTATTTTTGGTAGTCTATTAATCAGGGTGTCTGCTATTCATCAGTCAAAATTAACTACACGCCCACCGCGCACCATGAAAGCACTGAAACAACTCGACAATGCGACGCTTAGTGCCCTGAAAACATCGCTGGATGGCTACCAGCGCTTCGAGGGGAGCCACCCCCAGGTCGCTACTTATTTCAGTAAAGTAATTGAGTCGCTCATTGGCTCCGTCAGTGAAATCAACGTCTGGGCGATCCGCGATCTGCTCAATGCCGAAGACGACCGGCGCAGCCGGATAACGAGTGTACGGGTAGCCAACGCCGATACGCATACGCTCCTCAAGCGGTTGGGTCAACAGGAACTCCGGGTGTTGCGGCTCATTGGCGAAGGATACCAGACCGAACCCATTGCTGATTTGCTGGCCATCAGTTACCGAACCGTTGCCAATCACAAGGCCAGTATTGTCAGTAAACTGGAACTGGGTTCGGCCAGGGATTTGGTCAAGTTTGCCATCAATAACCTGACGTTTTCCTGAGGAGCGTCAACCGGGCGTACTTTCGGCAATCTCTTCGCAATATGTTGCGTTGGAACGGGAATTACTTATCCTGGAAAATAGTGGAAAAAGCCGCTTTAATTCCATTCTCCATCGGATGGTCGTTCTTGTAGATAGCGGTGGCGTATACGCCGGAATCAGCATAATCAATTCGGCAGTAGGTATCTCCGCACTCATTAAACCATTTTTGGAAATAAACGGCTCTCGCCCGCTCCTGACGGCTTTCTGTGCTGCATTGGTAAGTGATAATGAACTGGGGGTTGGTGTCGAAAACTGCTCGCAGGGCGTAAATTACAGTGAGTTTGATTTTGGGATCATTACCGCCTGCCTTCTCATTTACACGCGTCAGGATGAATGAGAAGGTTAGGGGAGCTATTGGATCGTCGACTGGGAAATAGTCGCTGTCGGATTTGAATACGATCTCATAATCGATTCTATTGTCCGTCGTGAATGTGTAAATAACGTCCTCTCCGCGCTCAGTCCTTACAAGCGGATAGGGGGATAAGTCCGACAAATTTGACACCTTCGGGCTTTTTGGATTCATCTTTCGTTTTCAAAAATTCCTGAATCTCTTGTTTGTCTTCAAGCATCCGCTTCGCAACGCTTCGGGGACGTTTTGTGATCGTTGCCATTTGCTGGTTATTTAGGTAAATTGCCTGCTTATGTATTGCTCCTGGCCGACTAATACTGGCGCAAAAAGATACAGTAGCAACATGACAAAGAAACGAAAAGTTGTACACAACCTACGACGGGTAAACCGAAATAACAGTTGCTGCGTCGCTAATCGGGCAATACCTTTACCATAATATCTTTGTAGAATACCTTGCTTTTGGGGTCGTGCCCCTGTAACGCCACCGTGCCGCTGCTGAGCCGGTGCTGCGTTGCCGTACCGGCCCGGCTAAGGCTGTCGGGTTCGGTATAATCGTTAATGATTTTGTCGTTGACCTTCACGATTATCCGTTTGCCCTGCACAATGATGTGTTCCGTGTACCACTCATCGTCCTTCACGAATACCTCTCTCACGTCCTGCAAACCATACACGCTACCCGTTTTGCGCCAGTCGGTGTGGGTCTGGTTTACCTGAATCTCGTACCCTTTTGCGGGCCAGTCGGTGGGCTGGTACTCGGTGTGAATAAACATACCGGAGTTGGCACCGGGCATGGTTTTGACCTGCGCTTTCCACTCGAAATTTTTAAAGACATGGTTGTTCACGGGTCCTTCGTAGAACAGGTGCGCCCGTGGTCCGAACACGACAATCGCCCCATCCTGTACACTGAATGTACCCGGGTTTTCGGCGGCTTTCCAGCCGTTCAGTGTTTTGCCATCGAAAATACTCACCCAGCCGTCGGCCATTGACCGGATGGTCAGGTTCAGGAACAGGCCGGTCAGGACGAGGGCCGCGTAAAGAAGGTTCTTTTTCATGGTAGGCGTGTTGGGTTTATGGCTAAAGCGTAAACGCACCGGTATCTAACGGGCGGAGCCGCCGATCTGTGCCCCGGACGCTCCGGCAAAAGGAGCAGGCGAAACAGCGACCGGCTCACCGGTTGACGACAAATATTACCCGAACGCCCGGTGCCAGGCCTATTTCCGACAGCGACAATAGGCCCGGTTTAACCTGCATCGACAAGTCTTCGGAGATATCGAATGTCTTCAGATGCGCGGCTACGTTGGCTTCTACGGCGTTGAGCAGCCATCCGGCAACGGTGAGTATAACGGTTAAGTCGCGTTGTCGGCCGTAGTAGTCGGTCGCGCGTTTCAGGTAGTCGACAGTCCTGACTGCCCCCAGAACAACGGCCGTTTTCATCCCAAAGAGCGGGTTAATTGCCGGGGACCGGTAAGCCTCGCGGTAACCGGTAATGTACCGGGTGTATAAATTCTGATTTGTAGTGAAGAAATAGACAGCTATTCCGAAACCGGCGTAGATCACGGGTACTTTCCAATACTGCCGGTTGTAGACTTGTCCTAAGCCCGGTAGTATCAACGAACGGATGGTGGCCCGGCGCGGCACAATTTCGTGTATCCGCGCCTGTTGCCGGACCGTTACCCGCTGCGTGTCTGCACTTGTTGGCAGGGGAGCCGCGCAGAATCGGTTCGGGGGTAATGCGGTGGATGACAGGGAATCAATCAAAAACAGGGCGGATAAAACCATCACCGGAGTGGAATCGGTATGGGCGGATGGCGGGTGCAGGGCCGGGTTTTTGGCCTGCGAAAGACTGATTGGCGTAAGATTGAAAAGGGCCAGTACGAACAGGGAGACTTGTTTCATGAACCTGTAACGACCGAAACAGGCCTGTTTGTAGGGGCCTCGGATCGTTTACGTTTCTTTAACAGAAAAGTGCCGTGGAGTCAATGGCCCGGTTCTGTAAACATTAAAAAAGCCCCGACCTGACTGGCCGGGGCTTGAGTGGCGGATAAACACAAACCCTAAAAGAGTCGGCCGACAAAGATCAGAATGATGGCACCAACAACGGAGATCAGCAGGTTCATGACGAGGCCGTCGTTTTCACTTTTGTTGCCCAGTTGCCGGGCGACAAATCCACCGACCAGACCGCCGACGATGCCCAGAATGATGTTGATGAGGGCACTATTGTGCGAACCCATAATCCGACTGGCAATGTAACCAGCCACGCCACCTAAGATAATCGAGAAAAGGAAATTCATACAATCGAGGTTTAGTTAGGCCGCAAGTCTAAGCAGAACACTCAAATGCTAATAAAACATTTATTAAACGGTCCTGTTGGGCGAAACCAGCCGGAGCATTGGTAACCCGATTTCCGTCAAAACCAGACCACTACATCCTGCGGAGCTTTACGCTGGATATCCGGCACCTGCACGGCCCCGGCGGGGTAGCCAACGGGCACCAGCAAAAACGGTTTTTCGTTGGCCGGACGATTCAGCAGTTTAGTCAGAAAGTCCATTGGGCTGGGCGTATGGGTCAGGGCCACCAACCCCGCCTGGTGAATGGCTGCCAGCAGAAATCCACCCGCCAGACCGACTGATTCCATCACGTAATAGTTCGGCCGTTTCTGGTCGCCCGTCGTCTCGTAGATGCGCCGGAAAACGATGATCAGCCAGGGTGCCGTTTCCAGAAACGGTTTCTGCCAGTCGGTGCCCAGCGGGGCCAGGTCTTCGAGCCATTCGGCTGACATCCGGGATGTATAACTCCGGTATTCTTCGGCTTCGGCGGCTTCCCGAATCCGGCGTTTCAGGTCCGGGTCACCCACAACGCAGAATGTCCACGGTTGTTTATTGGCTCCCGACGGAGCCGTCGACGCTGTCATCACCAGGTTTTCGATCACTTCACGGGGAACAGGTCGATCCGAAAAATCGCGTATGGTACGCCGGGTGTTCATAAACGTGTAGTAATCACGGCTTCGGGTGGCCAGGTCCGCTTCGGAGGGTATAAACGTGGGGTGATAGGGAACAAAAGCCATGCGGTAACGCTATTTGGTTGGGTCCAATCGCCGGTGACGCAGCTACTGGAACGGGGTGGTGAGCAGGAGTATACCCGGCGGTAAAATTGCGTAGTTTGCGACGATATATTACCTTGATTTTATGAAGAAAAACCGACTGGAAGCCTTCAGTGATGGCGTTATTGCCATCATCATCACCATTATGGTGCTGGAAATGAAAATACCGCACGGCAACACCCCGGAAGCCCTGATTCCCCTGATTCCGGTGTTTATCAGCTACGTACTCAGTTACATCTACGTGGGCATTTACTGGAACAATCACCATCATCTCTGGCAGGTGGTCGATACGGTCGACGGTAAGATCCTGTGGGCTAACCTGCACCTGCTGTTCTGGCTCTCGCTGTTTCCGTTCGCCACCGGCTGGATGGGCGAGAATCACTTTACGGCCTGGCCCATGGCCCTGTACGGCGTTGTGCTCCTGATGGCGGCTGTCGCGTGGCGCATCCTGTCGCGGTCGCTCATTCGGCTGCATGGCAAAAACTCGGATATGGCCAAAACGCTCGGTCAGAACTGGAAAGAGAAAATATCGCCTGTTATTTATACCGTGGCCATTGGCATTAGTTTCCTGAATGCCTGGATTAGCCTCGCGCTGTACGCGTTAGTTGCCCTGATCTGGTTTGTGCCGGATCGCCGGGTCGAGCAGAAATTGATGCGGTAGCCAACAGCCTGTCTGCCCGATTTATACGCCATGATGGTCTGCCTGCATCGTACCAATGATTAACCCGTTCACCCGGTCGGCGGCTTCCTGCTGTACCCAGTGTGTGGCCTCGTCGATGTAGACGAGCTGGCCGCTGTCGCATAAATCGAGGCTGGCCTGCGCCAGTTCGGGCAGCAAAAACGAATCCTGCCGCCCCCAGATCAGCAGCACAGGTACCTTAATGCGGACGGTAGGGGGCAGGGGCGGGCGATGCCGCGCAAAGGCCCGGTACCAGTGAATCATGCTGCGGTAGGCGGGTGCTCCATCGGGACCGGGTTGTGCCCATGCCTGCCGGTACTGGGTCAGGTCGGTGTCCGAAAACGTGCCGCGCCGACTGGTGCTCACCAGCGCTTGCGTCGCTAACCACCAGTTGCCCCGTTGGGCCAGCCACTCCGGCAGAATGGGTAACTGAAAAAAACCGGCGTACCAGCTTCGTACCAACTGACGCGGATTGTGCTTTAACGTCCGGAGCATAACGGCGGGGTGCGGCATATTCAGAAAAATGCATCGGTTCAGCCGATCGGGATAGGTCATGGCGAGCCACCAGGCTACGCCACCGCCCCAGTCGTGCCCGACCACGGTGGCCCGCGCTACCCCGGCCGCGTCGATCAGGCCCACGATGTCGGCAGTGAGCTGGTCGATGGCGTAGGCCGCAACGCCCGTTGGTTTGTCGCTCCGGTTGTAGCCGCGCTGATCGGGTACCCACACCCGAAAACCGGCCGCAGCCAGCGCGTCGATCTGATGCCGCCAGCCGTACCAGAATTCCGGGAAGCCGTGCAGCAAAATGACCAATGGACCGTCGTCCGGCCCGGCTTCGACAACGTACAATCGTATGCCATTGGTGGTGATGAAACGCTCCATCATCGCGAAGTAGTATTATGTGCTTTACTTGTTAAATTATACGAAGAATACGGAACAAAAGTGCTGTTCGGTTTATTGCGTAGTCGGTTGCCCTGCGTGCCGCCCGACGTTGTGAAATCGAAACTGACCCAGTTTTTTCGCTTTGCCCGCACCTCCCTGCTGGCTACGCTGATCGACTTTCTGATCGGCCATTACCTAACTACTGCCGCGCTGACCAGCCTGATTGTGGCCACGCTTATCGGTTCCGTCGTTAGTATCATCATCGGCTTTTACCTGAATAAATTTTGGGTCTTCCGCGATAACCGTACCACCCAGACTGCCACTCAGTTTATCCGCTATGCAGCGGTAGCCGCAGGCAACACCGCCCTGAACACAGCTGGGGTGTGGCTCATGGTTAGCCTTGGTATGTCGAACTACTGGCTGATTCGTGTGCTGATCGGTACTGCCGTCTTCGTCTTCTACAGTTACGTCGTTACAAAGGCGTTTGTTTTCGCCCGCCCCAAACCGCTGCCTGCTGCGCCACTCTGAACCGCATATTTTGCTGTTTTTCTCCTCAGCCACCTGATATAACTGTCGGTCTGTATCATCACGCGGCCCTCGGGTTTGACTCCCAACGTGTATGTTTTGTTGTGATTGGCGGTAGGTATCTACCGTTCATCGGCTATTTTGTTCACTTCATCGAAAAAAAGTAAATAATTAATTATAGTTGTATCGAATTTATTAATAATATTACGACTGTATTTATGATTAGTGTTTATTGTAAACAAAAATAGTCGTTTTAATTGATTCATACAGCTATGGTAACACGTTTACTCCTCCTTCTGACGGTTGTTTTTAGTTTGGCAGGTTGCGAACTACAACAGGCACCTGAGCCGGTTACCTCAAGAAACGCGCGGGAATCGGCCCCTGCACTGCCCGTTACCCGAACTGTTGGCACCGGACGCGGTAATCTGCTGGTCGATGGTAAAACGCTGAACATCAAACCCGGTGAAGTCGTGGCCATTACGCCGGGCACATACAGTGGCATGACCTTCACCAACCTGATTGGCCGACCGGGATACCCCATACAGATTGTAGCCAACGGGCTGGTTGAGATTGCCGGCGGGGGCGATGGCATCTCGCTCCGGAACATCGCTTACCTGACGGTCGATGGCGGGGCGAAAGCTAAGAACCTGCTTATTCGCGATAACTGGTACCGGGCCGTCACCATATCGGGCAGTTTGCCCCGTGCGCTCACCCTACAGGGCATCCGGTTCCGGAATGTTGCCGATTATTCCATTTTCTGCGATAACAAAACCAGGTATGACCGGACGGATGCTACTGCATTCACCGATTTTAAACTGTTGAACTGCGATTTCGACCATGCGGGCAGTGTACAGTTCAACGGAGATTTAACGAAGGCACCGCTGCTGGTAAACAACGGGTTTATGCGGAATCCGGAGGTGGGCTACTGCACGTTCAAAAATAGTCCCGATGTGGGGACCGTGCTGTATTTCGGCAACGTCGAAAACATCAATGTACACCACAACGTAGTCGATAACGTTAACACGACCAACAACAACCACAACGGTATTTTTCTCATAAAGGGCAACGGCAGCGTACACCACAACAAGTGCACGAATCATCAGGGAAACATGGTTCGTTTCTGGCCGTTCTCGCAGGGAACCACGCCCAAAGAGGTGCTCCTGTACGACAATATTGTTTGGAACAGCCGCAAATACAGCGCGATCGAACTGCAGAGTTTTGCCGCTAACCTGATCCCCGGCGTGAGTACTTATTGCAACGCCAAGGTATTTAACAACACGGCGGGTCACCTGAACACGAGCCGGGAATATGTGGGGGTGGTGCTCGATCTATACAACCTGTACGGAGGAACGTTACAGGTTTTCAATAACCTCTCGTTCGACCAGCCAAGTGATCCGCACAACGATGGGATTTATAGTCAGCAAAGCGAAACACGACCCAGCCTGTACGTTAACAACCGTTATTTTAGTACGGCGTCGGCGGCTGGTTTGGCCGATTTGGTCAATTTTCGCCTGCTGGATAATGCGCCCATCAAAAGAGTTGGCATGGTCAACGCTCACCTGACCAGCGATTTCTATGATGCCCGCCGGGGCGCACCACCATCCGTGGGTGCCGTCGAATAAATTGCCAGCAACAAAATAGCCGGGCAGCGGAGCAACCTTCGCTGCCCGGTTTGCGTACTGCCTGTAACGGTTGTACAGGATTAATCGAACTACTTCCGTTGGCCGCCTGCTATCATTGGGGATAGTGGGCGGCTTTTTCATGTCATGGTGCGCCCGGTTGCCCGCAGGCCAGCGTTTTTAGCGGCCCTGATTACGGTGGATGGGCTGCACAATCGATAATCAGTTTAAGACCGGACCGTTTGTGTGTACATGCATAAAATCTAAGAAAATAAGCTAAAATTGCAGTTTATCAACGTTTTTAACCCAAAGTAGTACAAGCCACCGCTTTGCCTGCTTATTTTCCTGCTACCAGCCAATGAACCGTAGAAAAGCATTGCAACAGGCCGCCCTGATGATGGGGGGCATTATTTCGGCTCCCACGTTAGCGGGTGCCATGGGCCGCATCACCAACCTGGGGCCGAGTGTGGCGGTTACGCCGACGCAGGAAGCCCTGCTTGCCGATGTGGCCGACGTCATTATCCCCACCACGACAACGCCGGGTGCCAAAGCGGCCGGGGTCGAGAAATTCATCGTACGGGTGATGCGGGACTGTTACCCGCAGGCCGATCAGGAGAAATTTTACGCCGGTCTGGCCAAACTCGACGCCGACAGCCAAACCCAGTTCGGGAAAGGCTTTGCCGCACTGGATACGGCGCAGAAGAACGACCTGATGAAACAAACCATGACTGCCGACAAGCCTTTTTTCCTCCGCATGAAAGAAATGACCACGACCGGCTACTTCACCTCCGAAATTGGCGCGACCAAAGCGCTCGAATACCTGCCTGTACCGGGTCGTTTAGAGGCCTGTGTCCCCCTGAAACCCGGTCAGAAAACCTGGGCACTTTAAAAAAAGTAGTTAGGGATAAGTCGTTAGTGATTAGTGTCTCGCCGACGCATCACTGACCCCTTACCCCTGTTAACTTATCACTGAACTATGAACCTCAATATCGATTCCATAAAAGATCAGACCTACGACGCCATTGTGATTGGCTCGGGTATCGCGGGCGGCTGGGCCTCCAAAGAGCTGACCGAGAAAGGCCTTCGGGTGCTGATGCTCGAAAAAGGCCATCAGCTCGAACACGTCACGGGCTACGAAAATGCCATGAAAGACCCGTGGGAGCTGAAATACAACGGTAAGCTGACCACGGCGCAAAAAGAGTCGCACCCAAAGCTGGCGCGGGATTATCCGTACAACGAGATGACGGAGAAATACTGGATGAACGACTCCGACTCGCTTTATAAAGAAGAGAAACGGTTCGACTGGTACCGGCCTAACATCGTCGGCGGCAAGTCCATCATGTGGGGGCGGCAAACGTACCGGCTCAGCGACATCGACTTCGGTGCCAACGCCAAAGAAGGCATCGCCGTCGATTGGCCCATCCGCTACAAAGACGTGGCACCCTGGTATTCGTACATCGAGAAATTTGTCGGCATATCGGGCGAGGCTCTGAATCTGCCCCAACTGCCCGACAGCGAATTCCTGCCGCCGATGGAGATGTTCTGCGTAGAAAAGGAAGTCCGTCAGCGGATCGAGAAAAACTTCCCCGGCCGGGTAATGACCATCGGGCGGGTGGCCAACCTCTCCAAAGCGGCTCAGGCACAGATGAATGTGGGTCGGGCGTCGTGTCAGTACCGCAACAAATGTTCGCTGGGTTGTCCGTACGGCGCGTATTTCAGTACGCAGTCCTGCACCCTGCCCCCGGCCGCCAAAACCGGTCGCCTGACCCTCCGGCCCGATTCGGTGGTAACCAACATCAACTACGACGAGAACACACAAAAGGCAACCGGTGTCCGCGTGATCGACGCCGTTACCTTACAGGAACGCGAGTATTTTGCCAAACTGATCTTTGTCTGCGGCAGCACCCTCGGCACGACATCCGTTCTGCTGAACTCGACCTCCAACCGCTTCCCCAACGGTCTGGGCAATGATTCGGAGCAACTGGGCCATAACCTGATGGACCACCATTTCCGGACCGGCGCGTCGGGCGATTGGGAAGGTGACCTGGATAAATATTACTATGGACGGCGGGCCAACGGCATTTACGTGCCGCGTTACCGCAACATCGGCACCGACAAGCGCGACTACCTGCGGGGCTTCGGCTACCAGGGGGGAGGCAGTCGGCAGGGCTGGCAGCGCAACATTGCCGAGATGAGTTTCGGGGCCGATTACAAGGAAGAACTCACCAAACCCGGCCCGTGGACCATGGGCTTAGCCGCGTTTGGGGAAACACTGCCGTACTACGAAAACCGGGTGTACCTCGATAAAAAAGAGAAAGACAAATGGGGTATGCCGCTCATGGTATTCGACGCTGAGTTGAAGGAAAACGAAAAGAAAATGCGCGTCGACATGATGAACGACGCCAAAGAAATGCTGGAATCATCGGGTGTGAAAAACGTGAAAGCCTACGACCGGGGTTCGTTCCTGGGCATGGCGATCCACGAGATGGGAACTGCCCGCATGGGTCGCGATCCGAAAACGTCGGTGCTGAACGGAAACAACCAGATGCACGCCGTCAAAAACGTATTCGTTACCGACGGGGCCTGCATGGTATCGGCCTCTTGCGTGAATCCGTCGCTGACCTACATGGCCCTGACGGCCCGCGCAGCTAACTTCGCCGTGGCCGAAATGAAGAAGAAGAGTTTATAGGTCGTTAAAAGAGGAAGGGGTAATTGGTACGGAGCAGCATGTCAGCTACTCCGTATCAATTACCCCTTCCTCTTTTAACGGCTCTGTTTCTACTGTTTCAGCACTTTCAGCGTTTGGGTACGGGTGTTACCTACGGCCCGCAACAACAGCAGACCCGGTGCCTGACGACGCAGGTCGAATACATCGTGGTGGGTGGCCGAGGCCGGGATAATTACCCGACTGTCGATCAGGCGACCGTTTAAATCAGTAAGGGTGACCTGGAGGGGTATGCCTTCGGCTCCGCGCACCTCAATGGCAAACTCACCCGACACCGGATTGCCCACCGACCTGACCGACCAAGTTTCTGTCGCTTCCGGGGCTGCTATACGGGTGTTGCGCTGGCAGAACGCCCGCCAGTCGAACGGATACGGAGTCGTAGTGATTCCGCTCTGGGTAGCCCGGATTTCCAGCGGCTGGCTGTTTGCGTCGTTGCGGATGGCCGCTTCCAGTATATAATCCGTCGCGGTTGAGTTGCCCGCTACCCCCACGCAGAAAAAGCGGATAGGCGTACCATCGCCCCCGCTGGTGCGGAGGGTAAGGGCACCCGTCGCGCAGTTGTACAGCGGTTCGATGAGGGTTAGCGGCTGCATGCCACCCGCGTTGGCCACGTTGATCAACAGGGGACCGCTGGTAGCGGCATACAGCGGGTCGGCGGCTGTGAGGGTGACCTGGAAACTGCCGAATGTGGTTGGTATCCCACTGATGGTCCGTGTATTGGCGGTAAAGCTCAGACCGGCAGGCAGGTTGGCTGCCGTCATCGTCAGGGCCGCATTTTCGGGATCGGTAAAGGCCTCAGCGGGTACCTGATAGCTGAATGCCGCACCCACCGTGGTCGATTGGGGAGCCAATGGGCCGTTAAAGACCGGAGGTTTGTTTGTACCCTGACCGGAGCAGAAAGTCGGCAGGTCAAAATCGTAGGTGACGACATGACCACTTTGCCGGGCGGTGAGTGAAATCACTTTGGGGTCGCCCCTCAGACCCGGCTCAACGGTGTTGTTTGGGTTAGTCGTCCAGTCGGTGATGCCAATAGCACGGAACTCAATGGGTGTGCCATCGCCCCCCGTGGTCTGGAACGTAATAGCACCGGTCTGGCAGTTGTAGGCAGGCGCCGTCAGGGTCAACTGTCCGTAGGTCCGCCAATCGGGCAGTTCGTCGCGGGTGATAACGTCCTTATCGTTGTAAACGGCCTGCAGCAGGTCTATCGGTTGTTTACGGATGTAATCCGTGCCCGTCCATACCGAAAACCACGACCACCAGGTGGCAAAGCCCCGCACGTTTTCGGGCTTCGGCAGGTTGCCCGTCTCCGAGAGTGTCACCAATTTTTTGCCATTGAACAGGGCTTGTGTATTGGCCCAGTTGCCGCTCATGTTCGCGGTTGGATCGGCATAAATATCCAGACCCACCACATCCACGTACTGATCGCCGGGGTACCAGTCCATGTTCAGCGTATCGGTGCCGGTGTAGACCCAGATCAGGTTGTGCAGGTCGTGGTAGTTCGTCAGCCGGTCGTACATAATGTGCCATAATTCTTTCAACGGTCCCGGCCCTTTGGCACCCCACCAGAACCACCCGCCGGGGGCTTCATGGAGCGGACGCCAGAGAACGGGAATGTCGGCATCCCGGAATTTTTTCAATTCAACCGCAATCGCGTCGATGTCACGAAGCAGCAACTGATATCGTGTTCCACTCTTGTCGGCCAGCACGGCGGCAATATCAAACGTGGTCGCATCGGTATAGAACCCCCGCCACCAGAGTTTATCCGGTGCCTGATTGATCAGGTCGGTGGGCGCATTCCAGTGCCACATCAGGCTGACCATGCCATTGCCCGCTCCTTTTTTGGCCCAGGCAATGCGGCTTTCGCTCTGACCCGCCGGGTTGGAGCCAAACTCGATTCGAGAGGGTGAGTATTCGATTAAATCGTACGAGGCAATGGCCGGCTCTTTGCCCGTTTTCTCCAGTACGTAGTCGATATCATCGTGTTGCGCCGAAATCACTTTGCTGCCATACTGATCCACGATGTAGGCGAACATGGCTTTGGTCGATGCCGTGGCCTGGGCATCGACAAGTAGTTTTGGCGGCTTTGTGGGCAGGGTAGCCGTAGCGGGTGTTACCTCGATGTAGTCGATACCAAAATAACCCCAGCCCCGGCCGATGACGACGGTGTTGAGGCCGTCTTTGAGCAGGAACCGACCCGTAACCACGCTGCTGAAGGTGTTGCCGGTGTTGACAAACATACCGCTGCCTTTCTCGTCATTCACCTGAAAATCGTACCCCTTTTCACCATAGGGCGACGTGTAGCCGACCGACAGGTTGTATAGACCACCGGTTGCGTTAAAGGAGATCGTTACTTTATCCGTCGCATTATCGAAGCTGGTAACGTAGCCCGCACCCGAAAATCCGGCGGGTGTCGTTGAGGACTCCGTACCGCTCAGCTCGCCCAGTTCCGCTTCGGCCCGGCCGTTCACCAGGGGCACTACTACGGGTGGTTTGGCCGCTACCGGTGTGAACAGAATGTAGTCGATGCCGTAATAGCCCCAGCCGTTGGTGATGGTAACGGTATTGGCACCGTCGGTGAGTTGAAATTTGCCGACCGATACCGAACTGAAGCCACCGCCGGTATCATTAAATTTTTGATCGAGCGAGGCCGCACTGTTCACCTGTACTCCGCAGTGCTTTTCGCCGTAGGGGGAGTAGTAGATGATGGATAATTCATACTCGCCCGCTGTGGCCGGTACGGTGAACGTAATTTTGTCATTGGCATCATCGAAATTCCAGACGTAGCCGCTGCCCGAGTAGCCGGCCGGGCTGGTAACTACGCTCACACCGGTTAGGGCGGCCGACTCGGCTTCAACTTTAATGTCGCCGGGCGCGGCCCAGGCCAGGAGCTGACAAAGTACCAGCAGGAGTGTACCCACCCACACGCGGAGGTGGCGGTTTTCTCGTAGAAGAATTTTCATTTGAGTTAAAGTTTAAACTGTAGGGTTAGCATTTTCATTATTAAAATCGTAAAAGTTGAATAATGAGCCGTAAATGTATGGGTGCAAAACAATCCATGTATAGTACTATAAAAGCGTTCTATTGAACAGAAGTAAATACTTATCCTGCGCACGGCCCGGTTCGTCCGGCGGGTTCCGGGGTTGAACAACCGTCCTCATCTGGTGGTCATTAACGGTACGATAAACCTGCTTCTGCCTGAGAGCCAGCGTTATAACCCGTTCAGGAGATGCCGGTATCCTGCAACTTCGGGAGTTACCCCGTCCCATTCCCGCTCCGCATCAGGTGCTGATTCGGGTGCGGGCCGTCGGCCTGAACCGGAGCGATGTATTGTTGCGCAGTGGTGCCTATAGGGGGAATAATCCGTCGGGTACGGTGCCCGGCCTGGAAGTAGCGGGGGTGGTGGAGACGTGCGGGTCAGCCGTGGGGAGCTGGCAGGTAAGTGATGCCGTTTGCACCCGGCTGAGTGCGGGTAGGTACGCCGAATACGAGGTCGTGGATGAGCGGCACTGGCTGTCCGTTCCGGCATTACTCACTCTGGAGGAAGTCGCTTCGCTGCCTGAAATCGTGCTGACGGTCTGGTCGACGATTTTTCAGCGGGCGCAATTACGGCCGGGCGAGCATTTTCTGGTGCATGGCGGCAGCAGTGGTATTGGACTAACGGCCATTTAACTGGCCACCGCGTTTGGTGCCCGGGCATTCGCAACGGCGGGCAGCGACGAAAACGGGCATTCTGCAAACGAATGGGGGCGGTACGGTGCATTAACTACCGGACCGAAGACGTCGAGGTCGTGCTGAAATCACAGACGACCGATTTCAAAGCCTCCCGGGTAGCTGAAGGAGTTCAACGGGTATGGCCATTGCCGAGAACGAGACAGTTGAAGCCGGGTATTCACCGGGTGTTTCCACTTGGTGAAGCCGCCGATGCACAGCGGCTGTTGAAAAGTAGTCAGCACATTGGTAAAATCGTCCGCACAGCGGGGCTTTGTAATAGTAATCAGACCAGATGACGTAACTCGGCGATGTGCACCTGTTTGGGAGCTTCGCGGCTGCTGATGGCCGTTGGGGTCCAGTAGCGGTGGTGTTCCAGAAAATTCAGCTGCACCCGGTTCCAGGCCCGCTCATCGTCGGGGAAGTGCTGATGCGCCTGTAGTTCGGTAAAAAGCGTTTGAGCAATGGGCGTAAAATCGGGGCGGCCAAGGTAGTCGAGGTCCGCATCGGCGAGTATCTGCTCCAGGTGCGTCTGTGGCTTCTGCGGAATGCGGGTGGCACCAATCAGCCCGCAGATGGTTTCGATTTGCGCGGGCGAATAACCAAAATCGGGCAGGGTCTGCCAGACCAGCACACACCCGGCGGCTTCGTGGTCGACGTAGGTCGTAACGAAGCCCGCATCGTGGTAAAAAGCCGCCGTCCGCAGTAGAATCAGGGATTCCAGGTCCGTGATGCCCTCGGCTGCGGCCAGGTCAGCAGCCGCCTGCACCACATCGACCGTATGGTGCAGCCCGTGGTAGGTGAGGGTGGGGACTAAACCCGTTTCTAAGTAGTGACGGATAAATGTTTCGGCCCCCGCGCAGTTCATATTTAGTGATGTCTGTTTACCTGCAATGATACATAAATCGGGCCGGTGTTGACGAACGCTCGGTTGTGCGCATGAAAACTTAGTTGCTATATTACACCAGAACTAAACCCGGGCCGAACGACCGTACCTCACCCGTTCGCCAGGTTGCCTGAGCCATGAACGACGGAGACGCTGTATTTAATGTACTTATTTCGGCTGGCATCATCCAGTACCTGCGCCGGTTTCTCCAGACCAAAACCCGGTTACCAGCCTGGGATGCGCGGCTGGCTACCCTCTGGCGACCGGCCGGTATTATGCTGCTTGTTTACGAAGTACTACAGTTTAACTTTCCCGATCACCGGTTTCAACTGAACCGCAACTGGGTTTGGGCTGTAACGTTGGGGCTGGCTGTCTACACCATCCGCCTGTCGTGGGCCTATCGCCCGGCCCGTACGCTGCTGTTTTCGGTTGTTCCCCTTGTTTTGCTGCTTGTCATTGAGGATGTTTTTCAGGCTACCATGCCGGGGTTTTACAAGGTCAACAAAGAGTTTTTCTCGTCGGCCAGCGTGTTTGCGGTATTCTGGCTCGTAACGTTTGCCATTATTGCGTTACGGCAGAAAAAGCAGCTTGCCAAAGAGCAGCTTGACCGCGACGCGCAGGAAGCCCGCAACCGGCAGATCGAAGCCCTGAACAGTGAACTCGAACGGCAGGTGGCCACCCGAACGGCTGAACTGACCCGTCAGAAAGAAGAATTAATCCAGACCGTAGCCGACCTCAAAGCCACGCAGGAACAGTTGGTGCAGAAAGAAAAAATGGCCTCGCTGGGTGAACTGACGGCGGGGATTGCCCACGAGATTCAGAACCCGCTCAACTTCGTCAATAACTTCGCCGAGGTCAGCGTGGAACTGCTTGAGGAACTGGACGAAGAACTACAGGCGGGCCGGGCCGGGGAGGCACAGGACCTGATGAGCGACATCCGGCAGAACTTGGAGAAGATCAACTACCACGGGCACCGCGCCGACGCCATCGTGAAATCCATGCTGCAACACTCGCGCAGCCGCAGCGACGAACGCCACCCGACCGACCTGAACGCCCTCGCCGACGAATACCTGCGCCTGAGCTACCACGGTCTGCGGGCCAAAGACAGCCAGTTCAACGCTACGATGGTCACTGATTTCGACCCGATGCTGAAGCCGGTTACGGTAGCCGGGCAGGAAGTGGGGCGGGTCTTACTCAACCTGTTCAACAATGCCTTCTACGCCGTAACCGAGCGCAAAAATCAGGCGAAGGCCAGCGAAACCACGGAGCAGGATGCCTACAAACCGACCGTGACGGTGAGCACCCGGCTGGTTGGGAATGAGGTGTACATCCGGGTGAAGGACAACGGTACGGGCATTCCTGAATCGGTGAAAGCCAAGATTTTTCAGCCTTTCTTTACGACAAAACCGACCGGCGAGGGTACCGGGCTGGGTTTGTCGCTCAGCTATGATATCATTACCAAAGGCCACGGGGGTTCGCTCACGGTGGAGACCAACGCCGGCGAATCGACCGAGTTTATCATTACCTTACCATCCGTTTAATCCTCAACATCAATGCTATTCCGTTGTATTGCATTAATCGGTTTGCTGGGGTTAACCGCAATAGACCTACAGGCACAGTCTGCACGGGTCGACAGCCTGAAGGTTCGGCTCAAAGCGCACCCGCAGGCCGATACGGTCCGCGTAAATCAACTCATCGAACTGTCCAATGCGGTTCGGGTTGATGATTACGTGCAGGCCTTGCAATTCGGGGAGGAATCCCTGACGCTGGCTCGCCGGCTCCATCAACCGGAGCGGGAAGCCGATGCGCTGCTGGCCGTTGGGGGAGCCTACGTCGAGCGCAACGACTATGCCTCGGCCCTCTCGGCGCTGAAACGGGCACAGCAGCAGTATCAACAGCTACAAAACCGCGTGGGAACGGGCCGAACGCTGGGTCTGCTTGGCTGGATCAACACCCAGCGGGGCGATTATGTACCGGCCCTTTCGGCAGGGCTGCAAAGCCTCGATATTGCCAGAGCAACAGGCGATTCGGCTTTGATTCGCCGTCAGATGTCGCGGCTGGGGGCGCTGTATGTATTGCTGGGCGATTACACGCAGGCATTCACCTACATGACGGCTGCCCTCCAGCTCTACGAACAAGCCCGCCAGGAAGTAGGTATCTGCCAGTCTCTGAATGGCCTGGGCGAACTGTACCGGGCCGAAGGCGAACGGTCGAAAGCGATCCGGTCGTATACCAAGGCGATTCGGCTGGCCCGGTCGCTGGGTAACAGTCGGCTGGAGGCCGAGGCTCAGAGCAACCTGGCGGCCGTACAGGTAGAGGAGGGGGCCTACGGGGAGGCTCTCCAGACGGCGCACGAGGCACTGCGGGTATTGCTGGCCAAAGGCGAGTACGAAGTGGTCGCCTGGACGCAGACCGTGCTGGCCCGCGCCCACCTTGGAATAAACCGCCCCGACAGTGCTATTTACTACGGGCAGCAGGGCTGGCGATTGAGCCGCTACATCGGCTACAAAGAAGCCTCCCGCGAGGCCAGCAGCATACTGGCTCTGGCCTACGCACAGCAGAACGATTTTACGCAGGCCTACGCTTATCAGCAAGCCTACACGGCCTATAATGATACCCTGTCGGGGCGGCAAACGCAGCAGCAACTCGCTGTTTTACAGAACGATGTTACCACGGCCGAACGGCAGGCGGCTGCTACCCTGCGCGCCGAAGAAGCCCGTCGGCAGCAGCAATGGCTGCTTAGTGCCTTAATCGGATTGGGGCTGGTCGGCATTGTGGCGGTGGTGCTGTGGCGCAGTAACCGGCAGCAGCAACGGGCCAATGAGCAGCTTCGCCAGCAGCAAACCGAGATTCAGGCCGCCCAGCGTCAGTTGGTACAGCGCGAAAAAATGGCCTCGCTGGGCGAACTGACGGCGGGGATTGCCCACGAGATTCAGAACCCGCTCAACTTCGTCAATAACTTCGCCGAGGTCAGCGTCGAATTGGTCGATGAACTGAACGAGGAAGTAGTGGCCGGTCATACCAGCGAAGTCTTTCCCCTGACCGACGATTTGCGGCAGAACCTGACCAAGATTCACCACCACGGGAAACGCGCCGATGCCATTGTAAAAGCCATGCTGCAACACTCCCGCACCAGTACGGGCGAACGGCTTCCGACGGACATCAATGCGCTGGCTGACGAGTATCTTCGGTTGAGTTACCACGGCCTGCGCGCTAAAGACAAAGATTTTAATGCCGAGTTACTCACCCGGTTCGACCCCCACCTGACTAACGTAGTGGTGGTGGGGCAGGATATCAGCCGGGTCTTGCTGAACCTGTTCAACAACGCATTTTACGCCGTGGCCGCCAGGAAAAAACGGTTGGACGCGTCTGCCTTACCGGGAGAATCCGACTATCAGCCCGTCGTCAGCATCAGTACCCGGAAGGTGGGTGGTGCGGCCGAAATTCGGGTGCGGGATAACGGCGATGGCATTCCCGATGCGGTGGTGGATAAAATTTTTCAGCCTTTTTTTACGACCAAGCCGACCGGCGAGGGCACCGGCCTGGGGCTGTCGCTGAGCTACGAAATCATTAACAAAGGCCACGGTGGCTCGCTCACGGTAGCGACCAAAACGGGGCAGTTTACGGAATTTATAATCACGCTTCCCGCAGATGGGCAAATCGCCGTATCTTAGACCTTAAATCCAGCACCCATGAAAATCTTAGTGGTAGACGACGAGACCGATGTTCAATTGCTGTTTGAGCAGCGGTTCCGGCGCGAAATTCGCAGTGGCAGCATGGCGTTTGCCTTTGCCAACTCCGGCGAAGCGGCCTTGAGTTACTTAGGCGACCACGGCTCCGAAGCGGTGCTGATCCTCTCCGACATCAACATGCCGGGCATGAGCGGGCTGGAACTGCTGCGCCGGATTCGGTCGTCGTACGCCGTGCCACCCCCGATTGTGATGATGATTACGGCCTACGGCGATCAGCAGAATCACGACATGGCGATGCAGTATGGGGCCGACGATTTTCTGACCAAACCCCTCGATTTTGCCCAGTTGAAGGACAAACTCACCCACCTATATCCACAATGAGTACAAAAATATTAGTGGTAGATGACGAAACGGATCTGGAATTTCTGATCAAACAGAAGTTTCGGCGCAAGATTCGGGATAAAGACTACGAATTTATTTTTGCCAACAACGGTCAGGAAGCCCTCGTCCGCATTGGTGAGCACCCCGACACGGATATTGTCCTGAGCGATATTAACATGCCCGTGATGGACGGGCTGACCCTGCTCACCAAACTGTTTGAACTGGGCCCGCTGCTCAAAACGGTGATGGTATCGGCCTACGGCGACATGCAGAACATTCGGGTGGCCATGAACCGGGGCGCATTCGACTTTGTCTGCAAGCCCGTCGATTTTGCGGACCTGGAAATTACCATCGAAAAAACCATTACGCAGGTGGCGCAGATGCGCGAAACGATGCGGGCCATACAGGAAAACAACATCCTGAAAATGTACGTCGACGAAACGGTAATCAACTTCATGGCCCGCCCGGAGTTTGGCAACAGCCTGCTGGCCAGCGAAGTCGTGCAGGCAACGGTTGTATTCGTCGACATCTGCGGCTTCACGGCCCTCGCCGAACGGATGCCCGCCGATGTAGTCGTAAACCTGTTAAACAGCTATTTCGATGAGATGGTGAAGGAGATTATTGCGCAGGGCGGCTACGTGGACAAGTTCATGGGCGACGCCATCATGGCTGTTTTCCGGGGCGACCATCACCTCGACCGCGCCGTGGATGCGGCCCTCGCCATGCGGGAAAAAATTCAGGCCAATCAGGCCGCCCTGCCCGAAAACGTCAGCTACCGACCCAGCGTATCCATTGGCATCAACACCGGCGAGATGGTGTCGGGCAATATTGGTTCGGCTTCGCTCCGGCGGCTGGATTATACCGTCATCGGCGATGCCGTAAACCTCTCGCAGCGGTTGCAGTCGGTGGCCAAACCCGGCCAGATTGTGATTACGGAAGATACCTACGAATTAGTGAAAGAGTCGTTTCACTGCGAACGCGTCGGCGAAGTGAAACTCAAGAACAAAGCCAACCCCGTCCTGATTTACGAAGTGATTGAGTAGGCGCATAAAAGCCTGCAAAGAGACGGGGAGCCTTCGCTTAAAACAAAGAAACCAGTCCTGATTCAGGACTGGTTTCTTGAAAAAAGCAGTGATTACGATTAAACCCGCTGCTTTCTGAGTTTCGGAAAACGGAATTGAAGCAGCGCGTACCCGCCGAACAGCAAACCGCTGAAGAACAGGTCACCCATCAGTCCGTTCAGCCCGAACGACTGCCCGTTGTAAAAGGCCAGCCCCGCAGCATAACAGGTGAGCAGGCCCTGCATGGTTTGCGGGTAAAACGTTGCCCCGTACCAGACGGCGAAATTCGTAATCAGAAAGAACAGCACCGACGACAGTACCGATGCCATGGCAATCCGAACGGCTGAGGGCCGGTTGAGCAGGTACAGCCCCAGCAGCCACGTAAGCGCGAAACTAAGGTACACCGCCCCCATTGACGCGTGAAAGCCGATCAGGGCATCGCTGAGCAGCATGGCTGCCAGCGGAGCCACCAAACCCAGCCATTTCCGGTCGAAGGTAGCCGCACCGAACAGGGCCAGTGCCGCCACGGGCGTGAAGTTGGGCCAGTGGGGGAAGAGCCGGAACAGAGCCACTGATAAAATAATGGACAGCAACGCGGCTAAGCGGATGGGTATGGGTTTCATAAAAACTAACGATTGATGAATCGAACGCTGTAGATGGCTCCCTTTACGGAAACCTGGCAAAGCGAACCGTAATCCAGGTGAATGCGGAACGCGTTGGACAAAGGTAAGCCCAGGAACAGACACAGCCAAACCCGAATCACCCCCGCGTGGGTCACCACAAACACCGGACCCGCATGGGGTTGCCCGGCGAGGGGCAGCAACTCCTCCTGCCAGAAGCCGTGAACCCGGTCGGCGAGGTGCTGGAAACTTTCGCCGTTGGGGGTCGGCAGGTTCGTGAAATCGGCCATCCAGGGGTCCAGTTCGGCGCGGGGAATGTCGGCCCAGGGGCGGTTTTCCCAGTCCCCAAAGTTCAGTTCCAGTAGCCGGTTGTCGGTTTGTACGGACGAGTGGCTATCGGTCGTAAGGGCGTCGGCCAACCGGCGGCAACGGCTCAGCGGACTCGAAAAAATACGAACTGGATTAGTCGGGAGCAGGGTACGCAGCCGGTCGCGCTGTTCGGCATAGTTATCGGCTAAGGCAACGTCCGTCTGTCCGTAGGCCACGCTCAGGCCCACCGCTACTTCGGTATGGCGAATCAGGTAAATGTCCATGAAGTGGTTAGTTTGTTGTTTGAAGCAGGGCCGCGAATGACAGGTAAATTACCACCTCGGTCAGTTGTTGCGTGGCACCTAAGCAATCGCCGGTGTAGCCGCCGAGCCATTTGATGAACCAGCGCATGAGCCGCCACCGCACCACGACTAAGGGCAGCAGGAAGAGCAAATAAAGCCACTCACCCGTGCAGGCCACTAAAATCAGCAACGGCAACAAACCGAAACCGGCGGCAATGGCCACCTGACTGCTCGTTATGCCCTGCGCAATGGGTTTGGCTTTGGCGTCGGCGTCTTCGCGGGCATAGGGCAGAGCGGCAATGATGGTGACGGCCACGAACCGGCTCAGGCTGTGGGCCGCTACGTATTGCAGCACCATTGGCCAGCCAAACGCGTCGGTGGTCAGCAGGGTTTTAAGCGCGAAAAACTTAACTGCCAGCAGCAGACCCAGCCCGACTACGCCGTACGTACCCAGCCGCGAATCTTTCATGATGGTCAGAATCTGCGTTTTGGACCAGCCCCCGCCAAACCCGTCGCACACATCAGCGAAGCCATCTTCGTGAAACGCCCCGGTGACCCAGATGGTCGCAATCATGCTGAACAGCACGGCCAGTTCGGGCGGGAAAATCCACCAGGTCAGCCAGAACGCGCCGATGCCAATGCCCCCAACGATCCAGCCAATAAACGGGAAGAACAGCGTGGAACGGTTGAGCAGATCCGCCGAGTGGTCGATGTTTTTGGGCACCGGCAGCCGGGTATAAAACATCAGGGCGGTAAAGAAGAGTTGGCGCATATCTATTTATTACTTACCCCCGCCGACTCGAACGAAGCCATGTCGTTCAGCATGGTAACGGCGGCCGCCAATAATGGGTACGCCAGCGCACAACCGGTGCCCTCGCCCAGCCGCAGACCGAGGTTGAGCAGGGGCGTGGCCGCAAAATGGGCCAGCATCAGCCGGTGACCGGCCTCGTCGGACTGGTGGCAAAACACGCAGTACGCTACGCAAACCGGGTTTATAGCCTGTGCTACCAACAGGGCTGCGGTGGAGATAAATCCGTCGATCAGTACCACCATTTTATTTTCGGCAGCTTGTAAGATGCCCCCGGCGATGGCGGCAATCTCGAAACCACCCATTGCGGCCAGTATATCCAGCGGGTCGGTCAGGTGCGCGTATCGGGCGGCTACTTCGGTCAGGATCGCTGTTTTGCGCTGCAAACCGGCATCATCCACGCCCGTACCGCGACCAACACAATCGGCGAGGGCATGATCCGTAAAACGGTGCATCAGTAGCGCGGCCGACGAAGTATTGCCGATGCCCATTTCGCCGAACCCAACCACATTGCAGCCCCGGTGCGCGACGCCATCCACCAGCGTCCGCCCGGCGTCCATGGCCGCTTCGGCTTCGTCGCGGGTCATGGCGGGTTCGTGGCGCATGTTGCGGGTGCCCGGCTGAATTTTAAACTTGACCAGGGCCGACGGGCCGCTCTGAAACGTACCGTTTACACCCACGTCGCACACGACCACCTGCATACCGTTTTGCCGGGCAAACACGTTGATGGCCGCGCCACCGGCCAGAAAGTTGCCCACCATCTGGTAGGTGACCTCCGGCGGATACGCACTCACGCCCTCCTGCGCCAGCCCATGATCGCCCGCAAAGACGAGCACATGGGGATTGGTCAGCACGGGCGTTTCGCAGCCCTGAATCAGGGCAAGCTGCATGGCCAGGGTTTCGAGTTGACCGAGGGCCCCGAGGGGTTTTGTTTTCGTGTCGATTTTATGACGTACAGCCGGTTCAAGTGACCGGTCGACCGGCGTAATACGGGCCGCTGGGGGTAAAAACTCAGATTTCATGGCCCAAAGTTGCCACAAATGGGTTATACCCGGAAACTAAATAACTGATGCTGGATAAACTTTTCGAACTCAACTGGCACGACATGTTCGTGCCCTCCAGTTCGTTGCTGGAAATGATTGTACGGGGTAGCATCACGTACTGGTTTTGCTACGCCTACATCCGGTACTTCCGGCGGGGGGCCGGGCAACTCAATATCAGCGATCTACTGCTGATTACCCTGATTTCCGATGCCTCCCAAAATGCCATGGCCGGCGACTACAAATCCATCCCGGAAGGGTTTGTTTTGGTGGGTACGCTGGTTTTTTGGGATTTTGCCATCGACTGGCTGGGCTACCGCAGCCTGTTTTTCAAGAAAATAGCCGGACCCGATCCCGTTCCGCTGATTTTGAACGGTGTGTTGCAGCGACAGAATATGAAACGCGAAATCATTGCTGAAGATGAACTGATGAGTTTACTGCGCATCAATGGGGTCGATGATTATAAAAAGGTGAAGACCTGCTACATCGAGGGCAGCGGTAATCTGAGCGTCATCGAAAAGAAGTAAGCTGACCTTATCACAACAAACCCCCGGCAGTATCTGCCGGGGGTTTTGTGAATTACTTTTCTCTCTAATTACCTGTTTTTCTATGGCTGTCCTTAGTGGCGCACTACCCGCAGGCTCTGTTGCCGACTGCCATCGCTTACCTGAATCACGTACACGCCTTGCTGCGTAGACAGCCCGGCCCGGATGAGCTGGCTGTACTGAGTGATGGAGGTGGTCTGCTCACTCACGATGTGACCGGCAATGTCAACCACCCGTACCTGCAACGACCGTCCCTGGGCGTTGCTCACCCCCAGATCTGCCCAGGTGTTAACCGTGGGGTTACCCAGTACGCTTACCTGCCAGGCCGGAGCCACTTCGGCCGACGACTGGGTTTTGGTTGGCAGCGTGGTGCAGGCCTGGCGGAAGTTCCACACGAAGTAGGTGCTGCGGCTGGCCTGGTCCTGAATGGGCAACTCGAACTGGTTGGTATCGAAGTTCAGGGTGTACTGCTGCCCCAGTTTGCCGGTGATGGTAACGCCGTTGATGAACAGATCGGGCAGGGCAGGAGCCGTTGTACCATCGCTGTAGGTCACCTTAAAGTCTACCCCGCTGAGTGCCCCGTTGGTGGAGTAGCAGGTAAAGCTGGTAATGGT